>JAFSZZ010000120.1 GCA_017458765.1 Lachnospiraceae bacterium
GAGATGCTTATTATAAAGTATTCATCGTAAGAATGGGAGGAAGAATGAGAAACGAACCTAAACCGCTGCAGGTATATAAACATTTTAAGGGAAACTATTATCAGATAGTCGAAGTCGCAAAACACTCGGAAACGGGAGAGAGACTGGTCATATACAGACCGTTGTTTGAAGGTGCCGACGTATATGCGAGACCGCTTGAGATGTTTTTGAGTGAGGTCGATCATGAAAAATATCCGGATGTGAAACAAAAGTACAGGTTTGCTTTGGTGACGGGACAGCATAAAAAATCCGGGCACGAAGACGAACCTGAAGAGAGTCCGGAGGAAGAACCGGAGACTGACCGGGAGGACGATCCGGAGGAAGGACCGGAGACCGACCTGGAAGCAGATTCTGAGGAAGAACCGGAAAGCTCACGGGATATGCCGGCCGGTGAACAGGAGATTAACAGGAAAAATGTTCCCGACAGGGATGTGCTGGATTCGTTCCTTGACGCACAGACATCGGAGGAGAAACTTGACATACTGACGGGAAGCTGGAAGACGATAACCGAAGATAACATAGACAATATTGCGGTTGTACTTGATATGGAACTTACGGGGAAAACGCTGGAGGAGAAATACAAGGAGATTTTAAACTGCCTTAAGCTGCGGACAAAGTATGAAAGCAGCAGATTAAGATAATGATATCAGAAATTGGTAAGTTTTCTTGTGTTTTGGATTAAGTTCTTATATAATGATACGAGGATTTGGAGAATCCAACAAGTCAAGGCCACGGACGGGCACAAAACGGAGGTAGATACATGTATTCACTGGATGAAGTAAGGTCGGTAGATCCCGAGATCGCCGAGGCCATTGTCAAGGAGCAGGAGAGGCAGAACAGCCATATTGAACTCATTGCATCGGAGAACTGGGTAAGCAAGGCAGTTATGGCTGCAATGGGAAGCCCTCTCACAAATAAATATGCGGAAGGGTACCCGGGCAAGAGATATTACGGCGGCTGTGACTGCGTTGATATAGTTGAGGATCTTGCAAGGGAACGTGCCAAGAAACTGTTCGGATGCGATTATGCGAACGTTCAGCCGCATTCGGGAGCACAGGCCAATATGGCAGTGTTCTTTGCAATGCTCGAGCCGGGCGATACCTTTATGGGTATGAATCTGGATCACGGCGGACATCTGTCACACGGTTCACCCGTAAATATGTCGGGAAAGTATTTTAACTGTGTACATTACGGTGTTAATGATGACGGTTTCATTGATTACGATGAAGTAAGAAGGATAGCACTTGAATGCAAGCCGAAGATGATCCTGGCGGGTGCGAGTGCTTATGCGAGGAAGATAGATTTTAAGAAGTTCAGGGGGATATGTGACGAAGTAGGTGCTTATCTTATGGTAGATATGGCTCATATCGCGGGACTTGTTGCAACGGGATATCATGAGAGTCCGATACCGTATGCCGATGTTGTCACTACTACCACCCATAAGACGCTGCGTGGTCCCAGAGGAGGCCTTATCCTCTGTAATCAGGAAGCGGCCGATAAATTTAATTTCAATAAAGCCATCTTCCCGGGAATACAGGGCGGTCCTCTTATGCATGTTATCGCGGCCAAAGCCGTATGCTTTAAGGAAGCGCTGTCACCCGAGTTCAAGGAATACGGTAAGAATATAGTTGATAACGCACAGGCACTTGCAAAGGGTCTTCTTGACAGAGGCTTAAGCATTGTGTCGGGAGGTACCGATAACCACCTTATGCTTCTTGACTTAAGGCCCCAGGGGCTTACTGGCAAAGAGATAGAGAAGCTGCTTGATGAGGCGCATATAACAGCCAATAAGAACACGGTTCCGAACGATCCTCAGAAGCCTTTCGTTACGAGCGGAATCAGGCTCGGGACACCTGCCGTTACATCAAGAGGCATGAATACGGCGGATATGGACAGGATAGCGGAGGCCATAGCATTTGTAGTTAAGGAAGGTCAGGAAGGTGTTAAGAAAGCCCGCGCCATAGTCGATGAGCTTACAGCCAAGTATCCTTTGATCTGAACTTAAGATCGGTGCGATCATTTTTCAGCCACTGCATTGTTTATGTAGTGGCTGTATATTTGTAACAGTTGAGGGGAAGTATGATTTTCAGCAGTCTGTTGTTTCTGTTCTGGTTTATGCCGGTATTTTTTCTGATATATTACCTGGTCCCGATGAGGGCAAAGAATTTTGTTCTCCTTGTCGGGAGCATGGTCTTTTACGGATGGGGTGAACCCAAATACCTAATCCTTCTTGTGATCTCGATACTTGTAAATTATCTCGCGGGGCTTTTGATACACCGTTTCAGGGGAAGGGCGGACAGGATCATTCTTATCTGTGCACTTGTCTTTGATATCGGCATGCTTTTCTTCTTCAAATATATAAACTTTTTCATAGAAAACATAAATACATTAACGGGGAGCAGCATGGCAGAGGTTGACATAACTCTACCGCTGGGAATAAGTTTCTATACGTTTCAGATCATGTCCTATGTCATAGATCTTTACAGGGGTAAGGTGGAGGTTGAGCGTTCCGTGATAAACCTCGGTACTTATCTGTGCATGTTCCCGCAGCTTATAGCGGGACCGATAGTAGTATACAGCGATGTGTCGGCAGCTCTTAAGGGAAGGAAGATAAGTGTGTCCGCGATTGAGGAAGGGCTCTGTACGTTTACGCTCGGTCTCGGTTCAAAGGTTCTCATAGCAAATAATGCGGGTGAACTCTGGAGAGAGCTTGAGAAGACCGGGTATGAAAATATTTCGGCTCCACTTGCGTGGCTTGGTATGCTCGCGTTTACCCTGCAGATATACTTTGATTTTAACGGCTATTCCATGATGGCTATCGGCCTTGGCAAGATGCTGGGGTTTGAATTCCCTAAGAATTTTGATCTGCCGTACATCTCATCTTCGATAACGGAATACTGGAGAAGATGGCATATGACACTGAGCGGCTGGTTCAGGGATTATCTCTACATTCCGCTTGGCGGGAACAGGCGCGGTAAGGCAAGGGTTATCTTTAATTTGTTCATTGTCTGGTTTGTGACGGGCTTCTGGCACGGCGCAGACTGGAATTTTATTCTGTGGGGACTGTATTTCTTTGTTCTTCTTATGATAGAAAGAGCGGGATTTTGCCGGATCCTTGAGCGGCGGAAGATATTTGCGCATGTATATTCATTGCTTGCCATCGGCTTTGGCTGGATGCTGTTTGCGATAACGGATCTGAGACAGCTTGCGGTATATCTGGGAAGGCTGTTCACCGGCGGGGTATCGGGCAGTGAACCCTATTATTTAAGAAACTATTTTGCTGTCATGCTTTTGGGGTGTCTCCTTTCATCCGGGCTTGGGAACAGACTGTATGACAGGATAAGAAAGAGGAATGGCGTGACTGCCGTGATGCTTACGGGGATCCTTATCTTAAGTGTTGCTTTTCTCGCCGATGCTTCATATAATCCGTTTTTGTATTTCAGATTTTAGCTGCTTAATAAATTCATTTTGACTGATATATTATGGTGACCGATATGTATGGAACTGTGAAAAAAAACATTTTTACGATCATATTTTCATTGGCGGTGTTTGCAATGTTTGCCGGCTATCTGTTTGGTGATGAGGGAGAATTTTCGGTAACCGAGAACAGATATCTTGCCAAACGGCCTTCTGTAACTCTGTCCTCTCTTCTGGACGGAAGTTTTATGAAGAGTTTTGAACTCTATACCGAGGAGCAGCTTCCGTTAAGGGACGGGCTTATAAGGCTTAAGGCATTATGTGCTGAATTAGCATTTAAGAATGAAAATAACGGTATCGCGAAGGGAAAAGAGGGGCATCTGTTTGAGAAGCTTGTTAATACAGACAGACAGCTTATGAAGAACAGTGCCGCGATTGAAAATTTTGCAAAACAGACCGACAGGGACATTTATGTCTGCATTGTTCCCAATTCATACGAGATCCAGAAGGATTATACACCGGCGGGATTTCCCGGGATATCTCAGAGGGAACAGATAAAAGGACTGTACGAAAAGTTGAGCGCATACGGAAATGTCCATACGGCAGATCTTTATGATACGCTTATTGAAAATGCGGATAAGTATATCTATTACCGGACGGACCACCACTGGACCACGGACGGAGCGTATCTGGGATACCGCAGACTCTGCGAGGAAATGGGGCTTATCCCGGTCGACAAAGATTCGGAGAGACTGAAGGAGAAGCGCAGGGAAACCGAAGGATTTTACGGTACGTATCAGTCCAAATACAGAGGGATGATCGGAGTGAAGCCCGATACACTTACATATTATGATATAGATGTTGCCCGTTATGAAACGGGCGGCAGGGAATATGATTCCATGTATGATACGGATAAGCTTGACATGTATGACAAGTATGCGATGTTCATGCACGGGAATGAGGGGCTGTCAGTGGTGGAGGCCGCGGAGGATAAAGTTAAAGGGCGTAAAGACGAACTGATAATATTTAAAGATTCGTATGCAAACTGTATGATACCGTTCTTTACATATGATTATGACAGGATAACGGTCATTGACTTAAGGTACTATCCCGATCCTGTCAGTGAACTGTTAAAAGAGCATAAGGATGCCGATATACTGCTGTTTTACAACTTCATGCATTTTAATGAGGATAATCATTTCTACAGATTGACAAGTTGAAAAATACGTTTATTATTGAAATATAACAGTTTCTGGCAAAGCAGGTAAGAGTTGGAAAATAATAATCTTTATGACAATTATACAGGTTTTTTTCCCGAGCCTGAGAACATGGGTGAGGAAGAGCGCAAGCTTGAGGACAAGAGGCGGCTGATACGTATCATTTCAGTGGCTCTTGTTATTCTGTGCACAGTTTTTCTTGCGGTCATGGCAGGTGTGATGATAGCTCTGTGGGATACCGGAAAGAGTGCTCATGATCTGACTGCGGTGCTGAACGGGAGCTATGTGTATGCAAAGACACAGGAGGAACTGGAGCGGATCGCCATGGAAAATGAGTATGCATCCGCAGCCGGGGAGCAGGAGACGGATAACGTTGAAGAAACGGCCGAAGCGGATACTTCAAAACCTCAGGTGGTGAACCGGCTATCAGATGAGGAAGGTGAAGATGCCGGAAATACGGATGAGGTGCTCGCGGATGATCCGGGCGAAGCCGAGATATCCGGAATAGATACCGTGGAGGAAGCCGGAGACGATACGAATGCCGAACTGGTGAATTCTTCTGACATACATGTTTACATAGATCCCAACGTCAATTATCCGATGCCTTTTACGGAAGTGGATGAGAGCTATTTTAACGATGCCCTTTTTATCGGTGATTCGAGACTTCAGGGATTCGGGATGTATTCGGGTATGCCGGGAACCTTCTACGCCGCTACGGGATTCCAGCTGTTCAAGTATGATTCGATGAAGGTTGCAAACACCGAGAACGGTAAGGTTCCGCTGACAGATGCACTCCCGTATGATACCTTCACCAAGATATACATCAAGGTAGGACTTAACGAGATGGGCGGTAACGAAAACGCTTTCTTAAACAAGTACGCGGAACTGATAGCGGTACTGAGGGAGAGCGAGCCCAGGGCGATCATATACGTACACGGACTTCTGCCGGTCACCGCTGCCAAATCGCAGTCCGACAAAGTCCACAACAACCCTAACGTTAATGCCAGGAATGAAGCACTTAAACAATTTGCGCTTGAACAGAAAGCATATTATCTGGACGTAGGGTCAGCGCTTGCGGGAGCCGACGGAAGCCTGCCTTCTGAGATGGCTGCCGACGGCATACATTTAAAGGCGCAGTATATGGATATATGGAAACAGTATTTACTGTCGCATGCGGTAGTGGTCACACAATAGCCGCGCGATATCAATAAAATAAGCAGGATAAGGGAGGAGTATCTATTATGAAAAAGAGGTTTTTGGTTTTGGGAGCGGCTGTGCTCATTGCAGCGTGTATAGGAGGCTGCGGTAAGAAGGCTGCGGACGTGAACGCACAGGAACTTGCAGATGCACTTAAGAACGGTATCACATATGAGGACGATCTGTCATCCATAGATCTTGACACGGCCCAGATGATATATAACTTCGGGGATGCCAACATAGCCGAGGCGGTATTTTATGAGAGTACGGGAGCAACTGCAGAGGAGATAGTGGTACTTAAATGTGCTTCTGATGCGGATGCCGGGACGGCAGAGGATGCACTTAAGGCCAGAGTCGATGAACAGAAGGAATCATTCACGGATTATGTGCCGGCCGAACTTGAGAAGCTTAATGCGGCTGTTATCTACAGATCCGGCAATTGCGCCGTTTTATCGGTGAGCAGCGAGCCGGATAAGGCAAGAGGGATCATAGATTCATATTTCAAATGATCCGGGAAGAAATGCTGTTTTTGTTCTAAATGTATTAACAATTTAATAATTTTAAACTATATAAACTAATAATACAAACAAGTGACAGCAAAATGTATAAAAATATTTGATTTATTTGCAAAAAAGTGTTGACAATTTCCAAAACCGGCTGTATAATCATCTCATAAACAAGAGATAAGAGAAAACATTGATCATAAGTTCCTCGTATGAGACGGGTGTCGGGATCAAGGTTAGGGTCTAAGGGACACGGTATTAGAACAGGACAGGCGATGTAAAGCAGAGTACATTAAGAAGGGTATGTACGGTTACAGTCCGGGTACCGAACCGAGGTCGATACAATTGAATAGGGAGTCGGATAATTGATCGAGTGTAAAGAGCACTTAAAAATTCATATAAATTATGCGACACCGGTTGAATATCAGGGACGGAAGTGAGAGGTACAGTCCATTGGGAACGGAAGAAACTGAATGAGAGCGGATGCAGATCGTAAGTATATCGGCATCCGCTCTTATTCTTTTGTTTCTTTATCGGAAGTTTTGAAGATCACGACAGGGACATATCCTTGTACATAGTTCGATAAAATGATAAGATAATATAAGCGGATCAAATGTTTAGATATCATCATGAAGAAGACATTAACATTTTTATTATTCCTAATATCGATCATTGTTATGCCGGTAAAAGTAAATGCAGCTGATAAGGTTGTTGTAGTCATAGACCCGGGACACGGCGGAGCAGGGCTTGATGATGCCGAGAACGGTGCGAAATACAAGGATGATCTTCCGGAGAAGGAAGTAAACCTTATAACGGCTTTGTCGATGAAGCAGGAACTGCTCAGATATAATAATGTGGAAGTGTATCTTACCAGAGAAGATGACCGTAAGATAGCCCTGGATGACAGGGTGGATTTTGCAAACAGTGTAGGCGCCGATGTTATGATCAGCTGTCATTACAATGCCTCGGAATCACATCTGTTTTACGGCGGCGAGATATTTACATCCGCTTTCGGGAACTGTTACACAACGGGAAGAGGGCTGGCCGAATGTATAATGCAGCAGTGGGTGGACGACGGTCTTGCTTCCAAAGGCATAAAGGTACGTATCGGAAACGGCGGGAACGATTACTACGGAGTGATCAGGCATGGCAGAGAGGTGAGCCTGCCTGTGATAATAATAGAACACGGTTATCTGGATAATCATATCGATTATGAACGCCTTGGGACACAGCAGGACTGGGAACGTATGGGAAGGCTGGATGCGCAGGGAGTTGCCGAGTATTTCGGACTGAGCAGGGAGACGGTGCTTGACGAGGTTTATCCGACTGTTTATGTGGAAGAACCGTATGGGCGCATGGAACCCGATGTGACACCGCCTGAAAATGTTTCTCTTAAGATATCGGATCCGGATATAGAAACCGGAGAAATAACATATGAGGTAAGAGCATCGGAATCCGACGGACGGCTTATGTATTACGGACTGGTATTGGGAGAACCCGAGGACGCATTACCGGAGGATTATGCGGATCTTATACTGTGGGAAGACGGTAAGAGCAGCATGAGAGGGACTTACAGCCTGCCTACCGGGTACAGGGGCAAGATAACGGCAAGAGTATATAATACATATGAACTGTATACCAACAGTCTGTCGGAAGAGATAGATATGGCAGCGCTCCTTAATGAGCGTGCAGACGCACTTGAAGAAGAGGCGAGGGAAGCAAGAGAAGCCCTTGAGCAGGAACGAAAGCGAAAGGCAGACAAAGAAGCCAGACGGAAAGCTGAGGAACTAAAAGCTCAGAAGGCCGAAGAACGTGAGAAGATCGGAGATTTTTCTTTTCTGCTTGGAGGAAGAGACAGTAAGGGCAGTAAAAAAAAGGATTCAGGAACAGATGACGGTACGATGATTGTGATCGTAGTGCTGTTCATAGTATTAACAGTTATTCTGCTGTGTATCCTTATTTATTCCATGAGGAAGAAAATCGTCAGGTACCTGCGTGACAGGGACAGATAGTGACAAGGCAGACACAGGAAAGTATAGATGATAAGGAGGGACGAGAGTATGAAGCTAACCTTTGTAGGGGCGGCTCATGAGGTGACCGGCAGCTGCCATTTTATTGAAGCGTGCGGAAAGAATATGCTTGTCGATTACGGCATGGAGCAGGGTGTGAACATTTATGAGAATGTGGAGATCCCCGTAGATGCCGCGGAAGTTGATTATGTATTTCTGACACATGCGCATATAGACCATTCGGGTCTGCTCCCGCTTCTTTATGCGAGGGGATTCAGGGGACAGATATTTGCCACCGAGGCAACCTGTGACCTGTGCAGCATCATGCTCCGAGACAGTGCCCATATACAGATGTTCGAAGCGGAATGGCATAACCGGAAAGCCAAGAGGAGCAGGGATATAGATGAATACGTACCGCTGTATAATATGCAGGATGCGGACGGTGCGATCAAATGCCTGGTACCGTGTAAATACGAAAAGACGATCAAAGTGACCGACGGTATTAAGATAAGATTTACGGATGTAGGACATCTGCTGGGTTCGGCGGCTATAGAAGTATGGCTGACCGAGGGTGAGGTAAACAGGAAGATCGTGTTCTCCGGAGATGTGGGCAATCTTCACCAGCCGCTTATCAAGGATCCCGAGACCGTCGAAGAGGCCGATTATGTGGTTATAGAATCAACCTATGGCGACAGGCTTCACGGAAGGGCCAAGCCTGATTATGTGGCCGAACTGTCACAGATACTAAAAAAGACATTTGACCGCGGAGGAAACGTGGTCATACCTTCATTCGCCGTCGGGCGTACACAGGAGATGCTTTATTTCCTGCGCCAGATAAAGGAAGAACATTTGGTTCCGGGTCATGACGATTTCGAAGTGTATATGGACAGTCCGCTGGCTGTTGAGGCTACAGGAGTATTTAATAAGAATATATACGACTGTTTTGATGAAGAGGCCATGGAACTTGTGAACAGAGGTATCAATCCGATAACATTCCCGGGACTCAATCTGTCGATAACAAGTGATGAATCAAAAGCCATCAATTTTGATGACAGGCCAAAGGTAATATTATCGGCTTCCGGTATGTGTGAGGCAGGGCGTGTGCGCCATCATCTCAAACATAATCTGTGGCGGCCCGAATGCTCGATACTGTTTGTCGGATATCAGGCGGTCGGAACCCTGGGACGCAGTATAGTCGACGGTGCAAAGGAAGTGAAGCTCTTTGGAGAAACCGTAGAAGTAAGGGCTGAGATAATACAGCTCGTGGGACTGTCGGGACACGCTGACAAGGCAGGACTTACAGCATGGATGCGAGGATTTAAGAATGATCCGCTTAAGGTGTTCATAGTACACGGACAGGACCAGGTTTGTGATGTCTTTGCGGATTATCTCAGGGAAGAATACTCGTTTGATACATATGCTCCTTATTCCGGAACATGCTATGATCTTGCGGCTGATGAGCTTGTAAGAGAAACAGACGGCATAAGGATAGCACCAAGAAAGAAACGAGTACTGTCTTCCGTATTCGAGAGACTTGTTGCTGCCGGACAGAGGCTGCTTACCGTTATACAGCATAATGAGGGCGGCGCAAACAAGGATCTTGCAAAATTTGCGGATCAGATCAATTCTCTGTGCGACAAGTGGGACAGATGATATTGATGATCATTGAGCGGATCGCCGGAGCGACAGATGATGTAAGAGGTCAGGAGGAATGAAAAAAGACTATGAGTTATGCTGATAAGGTTTTTATTGATATGTGCAAGGATATCCTGGAGAACGGGTGCAGCACGGAAGGTGAGAAAGTAAGGCCGAAATGGGACGACGGAACATCCGCATATACGATCAAGAAGTTCGGAGTGGTAAACAGATACGATCTTCGTAAGGAGTTCCCGATAATAACACTCAGGAAAACCGCGTTAAAGAGCGCTGTGGATGAAATGCTGTGGATATGGCAGAAGAAATCAAACAAGGTCAGTGAACTCAGTTCGCATATCTGGGATGCATGGGCTGATGAGAACGGGACGATAGGCAAGGCTTACGGTTATCAGCTGGGTGTCAAGCATCAGTATAAAGAAGGTATGATGGATCAGGTTGACCGTGTCATATATGATCTTAAGAACAATCCGTTCAGCCGTCGTATCATGACAAATATCTATGTACATCAGGACCTGCATGAGATGATGCTGTATCCCTGTGCGTACAGCATGACTTTCAATGTTACACAGGAGAAGGGTGAAGACAGGCTGACCTTAAATGCGATCCTCAATCAGCGTTCACAGGATGTGCTTACGGCAAACAACTGGAATGTTGCCCAATATGCGGTGCTTGTGCATATGCTTGCCCAGGTGTGCGACATGAATGTCGGGGAATTTGTTCATGTAATAGCGGATGCGCATATATACGACAGGCATGTGGAACTTGTTAAGGAACTGATCGAAAGACCCGTATATGAGGCTCCGAAGTTCTGGCTTAACCCCGACGTAAAGGACTTCTACAAATTTACGAAGGATGACGTGAAGTTAGAGGGATATAAATACGGCGAACAGATCAGTATCCCGGTTGCGGTTTAGGGGGCGGAGCAGGAGAGAATTTAAGGAGAAAAACATGAATATTATCGTTGCTGTTGACAGGAACTGGGCAATAGGCTGTAAGGGTAACCTGCTTGTGAGGATACCCGCAGATCATAAGAATTTCCGTGAACTTACCACAGGCAGGGTAGTGGTGCTCGGACGTAAGACTCTTGAGACTTTCCCGCAGGGATTACCTCTTAAGAACAGGACAAATATCATAATGTCAAAGGATCCTTCCTATGAGGTCAGGGATGCCATTGTGGTCCATTCGACGGATGAACTTATGAAGAAGCTTAAGGATTATGATACCGGAGATATTTTTATCATAGGCGGGGACAGCGTGTACAGGCAGCTGATCGGATACTGTGACACCGCTATAGTTACCTTCATAGACCATAAGTATGAGGCGGATGCGTATTTTCCCAATCTTGATGATGATCCCGAATGGGAACTTAAGAGTGAAAGCGAGGAAATGAATTATTTCGATCTTGAATATACATTCAGGAGATATGAGAGAAAGAAGTGAAATCATAAAGAAAACATTTTCGGTAGTGTAAAATAAAGTGTGTAAGTTGAGTAACCATTAACTTACGCACTTTATTTTTATTATAGGGTGCGGTACATTAAAGAAAGGAATTGAAAGGAATGAACACAGAAATTATGGCACCCAGAAAGAACAGGCGTAACGGCTATACGTCTAAAACGCTGAAAACAACTATGATCCTTTCCTCTTTGTTGACTGCCTCTATGTAAATATCCGCAAAGAGATGGAAACCGGTAACGATAACATCTTCCTGCGAAGGTCTTCTTGTTCCACCGGGCCACAATATGGTAATCTATACTATGAGTGCGGGCGGAGTTTCCGTAGGAGCTGTGCTCTTAATTACCGTTATTCCCGGAATAGCAATGTTTCTGCCTGATCTTTTGGGCAATTGATCCTTTTGAGAGCGTATTCCTCACTTAAAAACGGCTGTCCGGAGATTGATAATAAGAAAAATAATTTATAACGATCTGAATGATAAGAGGTAGAAATAAATATGAAAGAGTTTTTGGATGACAATTTTATACTCGGCAATGATACCGCAAAGCATCTTTTTCACGATTATGCAAAAGATCTTCCCATCATAGACTATCACTGCCATCTGTCTCCCCGGGAGATATATGAGGATGTAAGGTTTGACAGTCTGGGTGATGTGTGGTTTGGCGGTAAGCAGGCCATGGGAGGTTATTACGGCGATCATTACAAATGGAGGCTCATGCGTTCGGGCGGCATGGATGAGGAGCTTATAACGGAGAGAACCGATGAACTTAAGAGATTCAAGGGATTTGCCGATACTTTAAGCCTTGCGATAGGTAATCCGATGTATCACTGGTGCAATCTTGAACTTAAGGAATATTTCGGCATAAATGAACCCCTGTGCCCGGCTAACGCTGAGAAGATATGGGATAAGTGCAATGATATCCTTAAGAACGATCCGGATATGAGTTCAAGGGGCCTCATAAGACGGAGCAATGTTGCTTATGTGGGAACGACCGACGATCCTGTTGACAGCCTTGAGTGGCACGAAAAGATCTCGGAGGATAAGAGCATAAGCTTCATGGTAAGGCCTTCCTTCAGACCGGATAAGGCGATAAATATCAGTAAGGCAGGTTTCGCGCAGTACATTAAAGAACTGGCGGCAGCTGTCGGGAAGGAGAGCCTCGATTCAACACAGGATGTTATTGATGCTCTGACTAAGAGGCTTGAATTCTTTGCAGAGCACGGCTGCGTGGCTTCGGACCACGGACTTGACTATATCCCGTTCAGGAAACTTCCGATGGAGATCTGTGATGAAGCGTTTAAGAAGGCTGTGAAGGGAGAACCTGTCGGCATGGAAGAGGCTGAGGGTTATCAGACCGCCATACTCATCGCTCTTGGGAAAGAGTATCATAAGCACGGGATAGCAATGGAACTTCATTATTCATGTCTTCGGAATATGAATGAGAGACTTTTCAAAAAGCTTGGGCCGGATACCGGCTTTGATATGATAGCCCAGAATACCTGCGGAGGTAATGTGGCTGCACTTCTGTCGGAACTTGATAAGACGGATGAACTTCCAAAGACCATAATATTCTCGCTCAATCCTGCGGACAATGAGCAGATAGGGACTCTGATCGGATGCTTCCAGTCATCGGAGGTACCGGGTAAGATACAGCACGGGCCCGCCTGGTGGTTTAACGATACAAGGTCGGGAATGGAAGATCAGATGAGGTCTCTTGCCAATCTGGGAGTACTCGGGAACTTCATCGGAATGCTCACGGATTCAAGGTCGTTCCTCTCCTATACAAGACACGACTATTTCAGAAGGATAATGTGCAACCTCATAGGTACATGGGTTGAAAACGGCGAATATCCGAATGATGATGAGGCACTTAAGAGGATAGTTACCGGGATATCATATTTTAATGCCAAGAGATATTTCGGGATATGATAAATAAATATATGAAGGAGAAATAAATTGACAGAATTACTTAACAGGATACACGATATCGGTATAGTGCCTGTGATCGCGATCGATGATGCGGATAAGGCAGTCGATCTTGCAAGAGCACTTGTAAAGGGAGGACTTCCGGTTGCGGAGGTAACTTTCAGAACGGAGGCGGCCGAGGAAGCCATCAGGGCTATAGTAAGGGAAGTTCCCACGATGATCGTGGGCGCGGGAACGGTTCTTACGCAAGAACAGGCTGACAAGGCTATAGACGCGGGAGTCAACTTCATTGTAAGTCCGGGTTTCAATCCCGTTATAACAAAGTATGTACTTGACAGGGGAGTGTGCATGCTGCCCGGAACAGCTACGGCAGGTGAGATGGAACAGGCTATGATGATGGGGCTTGACGTTGTGAAATTCTTCCCTGCGGAGCAGAATGGAGGAGTAGCCAAGCTCAAAGCCCTGGCAGGTCCTTACAAGACACTTAAGTGGATGCCTACAGGCGGCGTAAATACCGACAACCTGACGGATTATTTAAGCTTCCCACAGGTGCTTGCCTGCGGTGGTACATGGATGGTAAAGAAAGATCTTATAGAAGCCGGTAAATGGGACGAAATAACGGACATATGCAAAAAGGCTGTTAAGAATATGCTGGGGCTGGAAATTGCGCATATCGGTATAAACAGCGAGAATGAGCAGGAAGCCGAAAAAACAGCGAAGCTTCTGTGCACGCTTTTTGATCTTGATCTTAAGCCGGGTAACAGTTCGATATTTGCCGGTAAGGAATTCGAGATAATGAAGAGCAGGGGAAGAGGAAGTCATGGCCATATCGCCGTTGCGACATGGAATGTGGACAGGGCGATCTACCATCTGTCACGTGCAGGCGTGTCCTTTGATGAATCAACGAGAACTTCGGATGATAAGGGAACAAAGTTTATTTACCTTGACGGTGAGATCGGTGGATTTGCGATCCACCTTACAAGAAAATAAAGTTCAGGTAAACAGATCAGGAGGATTTATATGGGTAGGATAGTTACTTTCGGAGAGATAATGCTCAGACTTTCGCCGAACGGTTATTACCGTTTTTTGCAGAATGACCAGCTTCAGGCCACCTTCGGCGGCGGTGAGGCCAATGTGTCCGTTTCCCTGGCCAATTACGGTCTGGATACGGCATTTGTCACCAGGCTGCCGGAGCATGCGATAGGACAGGCGGCCGTTAATAACTTAAGATATTTCGGCGTGGATACAAGTTATATCGTAAGGGGCGGCGACAGGATAGGTATCTATTACATGGAAAAGGGTGCGTCCCAGAGAGGCAGCGTATGTATATATGACAGGAAACACTCGGCGATCCAGGAAGCTTCGGCCTCTGATTTTGACTGGGATAAGATATTTGACGGGGCCGAGTGGTTCCACTTTACCGGGATAACTCCGGCATTGGGCGAGAACCTTGTGGAAATATGTCTGGAGGCCTGCAAGGCAGCCCGCGCACACGGTGTGAAGATAAGCTGCGATCTTAATTACAGGAGCAAGCTGTGGACAAGGGAACAGGCGAGGAAAGCCATGACCGGATTGTGTGAATACGTGGACGTATGCATATCAAATGAAGAGGATGCCAAGGATGTTTTCGGTATCGAGGCCGAGGGAAGTGATATCTACGGCGGTAAGCTCAATAACGAAGGATATAAGTCGGTTGCGAGACAGCTTGCGGAGAAGTTCGGTTTTGAGAAGGTCGCGATCACCCTTCGTACGTCTATATCGGCCAGCGACAATGATTGGCAGGGCATGCTCTATGACGGTAAGGACTACTGCTTCTCGAAGCAGTATCATTTGAGGATAGTGGACAGGGTTGGAGGCGGAGACAGTTTTGGCGGCGGTCTCATATATGCCCTTATAAGCGGATATACTACGCAGGAAGCTATTGAATTTGCTGTTGCCGCATCGGCGCTTAAGCATTCCGTTGAGGGCGATTTTAACAGGGTTACCGTTGATGAAGTGAAGAAGCTTGCCGGCGGAGACGGATCCGGCAGGGTACAGAGATAGAATACCGTGATCATCACGGGTGATAGGAAGTATGGTATGGAGATAAGAACGGCATGTTCGCCTGCAGATGAAAAGCATTATGATACTGCAAGGCTGAGGAAGGAATTTGAAATGGGTGTGATAAACATAGGCGGAAACGGCGTGATATACTAGTAAACAAGCTGAAAGCGGTGCTGAGGCGGTTTTCAGCGGAATAAAGAAAGAAAGAGGATGAAATGATGGAAATGACAATGAGGTGGTTCGGAACCGGATTCGATACTGTGACTCTTAAGCAGATCAGGCAGGTACCCGGTGTGACGGGAGTTATAACTACTCTGTATGACACAACGCCGGGTGAGGTATGGACACGCGAAAAGATCCGTGCGCTTAAGGATGAAGTTGAGGCTTCGGGTCTGCACATTTCCGGTATAGAATCTGTTAACATCCATGATTCTATCAAAACAGGTTCACCGGATCGTGACAAGTATATAGATAATTATATTGAAACTTTAAGGAATCTGGGAGAAGAGGACATCCGTCTTGTCTGCTATAATTTCATGCCGGTATTTGACTGGACCAGGTCGGAACTTGCGAGAAAGCGCCCGGATGGATCGACGGTACTTGCCTATTCACAGAAGGCGATAGATGCACTGGATCCGGAAACCATGTTTGATTCCATCAAGAATGATGCAAACGGGGCTATCCTCCCCGGATGGGAACCTGAGAGAATGGCTGTCATAAAGCAGCTCTTTGAAGACTATAAGGATGTTGATGAGGAGAAACTCTTTGATAACCTTAAGTACTTCCTTGAGAGGATAATGCCCGTATGTGACGAATACGATATAAACATGGCAATACATCCGGATGATCCCGCATGGAGCGTTTTCGGTCTCCCGAGGATAATAATAAACCTTCCCAATATCCAAAGGATGATGAAGATGGTCGACAATCCGCATAACGGTGTTACCTTCTGCTCGGGGTCTTACGGGACCAACAGGGAAAATGATCTTCCCGGCATGATCAGGGCTCTTAAGGGAAGGATCCATTTTGCACATGTGAGAAATCTCAAATTCAATTCGGACGACGATTTTGAGGAAGCGGCACATCTGTCGCGCGACGGTGATTTTGACCTCTATGAGATAATGAAGGCCCTTTATGATATTGGGTTCACGGGACCGATCCGTCCCGACCACGGAAGAATGATATGGGATGAGGTGGCAATGCCCGGTTACGGTCTGTATGACAGGGCGCTGGGCGCGACTTATCTTAGCGGTTTATGGGAAGCTATAGAAAAGAATGCAACGAGAGGATAGAAAGGAGATGGCATAATTGAAGTTAGTGCAGATCAATGATATAGATGTACAGAAAGAGTTCAGGGAAAAAGGGTACGTGATCCCGTCGTATGACAGGGAGAAGGTCAGAACCCTGACAAACAGGGAACCAGCCTGGGTTCATTTCGGAACCGGCAATATCTTTCGTGCCTTTCCGGCCGCCGTTATAGACAATCTCCTTGCACAGGGAATATACGATAAGGGTGTGATCGCTGTTGAAGGCTTCGATTTCGATATTATAAGCAAGGCATACAAGCCTTTTGATGATCTAAGTCTTCTTGTTACGCTTAAGAGCGACGGGAACATAGACAAGAGGGTCATCGGTTCGGTGACAGAATCGCTGACGGCTGATTTTTCCGCTGAAGCCGATCTTGCAAGGCTTATAGAGATTTTTTCGGCCCCGTCTCTTCAGATGGTCTCTTTTACTATCACCGAGAAGGGCTACTCGCTTAACGGTCCGGACGGTTCTCTGTCAGGAGTTGTTAAGGACGATTTTGAGAATAAATGTTTCCCGCCCGGGCACCTGATGGGTAAGATGGCTTATCTTCTTCATGAGCGTTATAAGGCAGGAGCATGTCCCGTTGCCATGGCCAGCATGGACAATTGTTCTCATAATGGGGATAAGCTCAGGGCTGCGGTATATGCCTATGCCGATAAGTGGTTTGAACAGGGGCTTGTAGATGAAGGGTTCATAAGTTACCTTAAGGACGAGACGAAGGTATCATTCCCCTTAAGTATGATAGACAAGATAACGCCAAGACCTGACGCCGACGTTGTGAAAATGCTTGAAAAGGACGGATTTGAGGATACCGATATAATCGTTACCGATAAACATACATATACAGCGGCTTTCGTGAACGCAGAGGAGACCCAGTATCTTGTTGTTGAAGACAGGTTCCCGAACGGACGTCCCCCGTTTGATAAAGGCGGAATATACTTTACGGACAGGGAAACTGTTGACAAGGTTGAGAAGATGAAGGTATGTACTTGCCTTAATCCCCTTCATACCGCACTTGCGATATTCGGATGCCTTTTATCATATGATTCCATCTGGAAGGAGATGAGGGATGAAGATCTTTCCGAATTTGTCAGGGAAATGGGATATAAAGAAGGCATGCCGGTAGTTGTGGATCCCGGTATCATCAAACCCGGGACATTCATTGACGAAGTACTCAATAAGAGACTTGTTAATCCCTTCATGCCTGATACGCCTCAGAGAATAGCCTGTGACACATCACAGAAACTTCCCATCAGGTTTGGTGAAACGCTTAAGGCATATATCGGGAAGGGTGAAGATGTTTCGAAGCTTCACTACATACCGGTTGTACTTGCCGGATATTTAAGGTATCTGACCGGCATCAATGACGAAGGTACTGAGTTCGATAAGAGCCCGGATCCTCTTCTTGAAGAACTTTCGGGAATAATGGCTCCTTACAAAGAATATGGGAAGGCGCAGGCGCAGGATCTTAAACGTATTCTGTCAAGAAAGGATATATTTGGCGTTGACCTGTATGAGGCAGGGCTTGCAAATAAGATCACGGAACTGTTTAATGAGATGAATGAAGGTCCCGGTATGGTAAGAAAAGTACTTCATAAGACGGTAGGATAGTAAAGAAATAAAAGAGTCCGGCGTTTGTCGGACTCTTAATATATTATGCGGTTCCTTCCGGATTCCTTACCCTGGTAAAGCTTGTTGTCGGCATTCTTGATCGTTTCGTCTATGCCGACGGTGGAATCGTATTCCTCAAGTCCGAAAGTCATGGTCACTTTGAACTCATAATCCTTATATATGAATTCCTTTTTTTCGATAGAATATTTAAGTTTGGTCAATTGTTCGAAGGCATAATCTCCGTTGTTGCCTTCGAAGGCAAACAGGAATTCCTCGCCGCCCCATCTGGCTATCCAGCCCTTGTCCTTCATGAAATCCCTGAACATTTTGCTCAGTTCGACCAGAACATAATCGCCGGCATCATGACCGTAGGTATCATTTACGCGTTTGAAGAAATCTATATCACTTATGGCAAGAGACAACTGAGTGTGGCTTGATGACTCGGAGATAAAGCTCTCAAGATGGTTCGTCATTCCGCGCCTGTTGGTAAGCTGTGTGAGCGGATCGAGTGTTGCGAGCTTCTCGAGCTTCTTGGCGTATTTAAGTATCTTGTGCTCGTTGGATGCAAACTTAAGGTAGAAGGAATACGAGATCGTGATATATGTCAGCGACATATACATCGTATTCGTAAGAAGAAGTACGAGAGACTGTTTTTTGGAGAAGGCAACGACCTTATCAACGCTTATCAGATAGAACCATACGCCTATAACCGTTGCGGCTATCGCGAGAGCCGCAAAAGCCTTGTAAACGGGGTTGTCATCGGTCTTAAAATAAAACAGCAGGATAAGTGAATAAAGAATAAACTGGAAACCGGGCACTGCGCCGATGGAGAATGAGTACACAAGCATCGACAGCATTGTTGCGGTTGCATAAACATATACGTTCGTGCTGCCCTTATCCCAATATGTCATCCAGAAAGTGAGACTGTATATCACAACAAAGGCGATGGCCCACTGATACAGTCGGCTGTTAAGGGATATGGAAAAAAAAGCTATCCATATGATATTGCATACGATATTAATGATGCACAGGATACGGATAAGGAAAACCATATCCTTCAGTTTATCCTCCCCCGTGACATCCTTGAACAATATGTCTTTGAGCTTGTCAATAAGATTCATATTATGCATTCCCTGAACATAAGGCGGGATCAATATGATGCAGCCTCATGCCGTTTAGATAGTCACATGTTATACGTAAAAACACGCATACCACTTAAGAATTATAGCACAGACATGCCGTGTTGTAAATTAAAAATACAGCTTTGACGGGCTTGCGCTATTGTGAAATATCGTATATATTTATAAGATAATGTTGTTAATACCTTATCGGGAGGAGATGAACCAAAATGGAAAAGAAAAATATCGATTGGGCTAATATCGGATTCGGGTATATTCCGACCGACAAAAGATATGTTTCCAATTACAAAAACGGAGCATGGGACGAGGGAGAACTCACTGAGGATGCAACAGTGACTATCAGTGAATGTGCCGGAGTGCTGCAGTATGCGCAGACCTGTTTTGAAGGTCTTAAGGCATATACCACCAACGACGGCAGGACAGTCACATTCAGGCCGGATCTTAATGCGGAACGTATGATAGATACCTGCAGGCGTCTTGAGATGCCGGAATTTCCGAAGGAGAGATTTCTTGAAGCAGTCGACGAGGTAGTGGCAGCAAATGCGGCTTTTGTTCCGCCATACGGATCGGGAGCCACACTTTACTTAAGGCCGTACATGTTCGGAAGTTCTCCGGTAATAGGAGTAAAGCCGGCAGAGGAGTATCAGTTCAGGCTGTTTGGCACTCCTGTAGGTCCGTACTTCAAGGGCGGAGCGAAACCTATCTCAATCAGGGTATGTGACTATGACCGCGCGGCACCGCATGGAACTGGACATATCAAGGCCGGCCTTAACTATGCGATGAGCCTGTATGCCATAGTAGATGCCCATGAGAAGGGCTTTGATGAGAATATGTATCTTGATGCGGCAACACGTACCAAGGTAGAAGAGACGGGCGGAGCAAACTTCATTTTCATCACAAAGGACGGAAAGTTTGTTACACCCAAGTCCTCCAGCATACTTCCTTCGATAACAAGGCGCTCTCTTGAAGTTGTTGCAAAGGATTATCTTGGCCTCGAGGTTGAGGAGAGAGAAGTGTATTTTGACGAGGTTAAGGATTTCGCCGAATGCGGTCTTTGCGGAACCGCGGCCGTCATATCTCCCGTCGGCAAGATAAACGATCATGGCAAGGAGATCTGCTTCCCGGCCGGTATGGAGGAAATGGGACCTGTTACGAAGAAACTTTACGATACACTTACCGGCATCCAGATGGGAACCGTTGAAGCACCCGAGGGCTGGATAAGGGAAATAAAAGTAGGATAAATTTCAGGAGTGTATTGTAATGAGTGATTTAAATAAGGTCATGATGCTCGGTAATGAGGCTATAGCCAGAGGTGCATATGAAGCCGGAGTAAAGGTGTCGGCTGCGTATCCGGGAACGCCCAGTACCGAGATAAGCGAAAATATTGTAAAATACAAGGATGAACTTTATTGCGAATGGTCGCCGAACGAGAAGGTGGCTATGGAGGTCGCCATGGGTGCATCCTTTGCAGGAGTGCGTTCGCTGGTATCAATGAAGCATGTGGGCGTAAACGTGGCGGCCGATCCGCTGTATTCCATGTCATACACGGGAGTGAACGGCGGTCTTGTTATGGTCGCTGCAGACGATCCGGGACTGTACAGCTCACAGAATGAACAGGATTCGAGAATGGTGGCGAGAGCCGCCCAGGTTCCGGTGATCGAACCTTCGGATTCTCAGGAAGCCAAGGATTTTATTAAGTTCGCATATGAATTAAGTGAGAATTACGATACTCCTGTAATACTGCGTACAACGACCAGATTATCGCATTCGCAGGGGCTGGTAAGTCTTGAAGACAGGACTGATATCGAAGATAAGCCATACGAGCGCAATGCGGCCAAGTATGTCATGATGCCGGGTAATGCCAAGTTAAGACATCTCGCCGTTGAAGAGAGGGAGAAGAGGCTTATAGAGGATTCGTGTGATTTCCCGATAAACAGGGTTGAGATGAACGATACCTCGATAGGCTTCATTACGAGCGGTATTCCGTACCAGTATGTAAAGGAAGCTCTTCCGAATGCTTCGGTACTTAAGCTGGGACTTGTAAATCCGCTTCCGAGAAAGCTCATAGAGGATTTTGCCTCCAAAGTGGACAAGCTGTATATCTTCGAGGAACTGGATCCGCTCATCGAGACACAGGTAAAGTCGTGGGGGATCAAGGCGACCGGCAAGGAGATATTCACGATACAGGGCGAGTACAGTGCCAATCTTTTGAGAAAGGCGGTGCTTCTGGAGGATACCGATGTCGAAGAGGCGGCAAAGGTTCCGGGACGTCCTCCCATTCTGTGTCCGGGATGTCCGCACAGGAGCGCATTTACAGTGCTTAACAAGCTTAAGATACATGCTGCCGGAGATATAGGCTGTTATACCCTCGGAGCTGTGCCGCCGCTTAATGTCATCGACACTACGGTGTGCATGGGATCTTCCATTTCTTCGCTTCATGGAATGGAGAAGGCCAAGGGCAGGGATTATATCAAAAACTGGGTTGCCGTCATAGGTGATTCGACATTTATGCATACGGGTGTCAATTCGCTCATGAACATGGTCTATAACCAGGGTACCGGTACCGTTATGATACTTGACAATTCGACCACGGGCATGACGGGACATCAGGATCATGCCGCAACCGGCAAGACACTGCAGGGAGATATCGTTCCCGCGATCGATATAGCCGGATTGTGCAGGGCGATAGGGGTTAAGAATGTTTACGAGATAAATGTTTTTGATACGGAAGGCCTTGAGAAGCTTATAAAGCAGGAAGTCGCAAAAGAGGAAGTATCCGTAATAATCACGAAGACACCCTGTGTGCTTCTCAATAAGACGCCGATAACACATACCTGTCAGGTGGATGAAGAGGCATGTAAGAAATGCGGTATGTGTATGAAACCGGGATGCCCGGCCATAACCAGGCTTGAGAGCGGGGCAACACATATCGATACAACGATGTGCAACGGCTGCGGGCTTTGCAAGAGCCAGTGCAAGTTCGGTGCCATCAGGGATATACCGGTTTAAGAAGTAAGTTCAGGAGAATTTGTAATGGAAACCAGAAATATAATGATAGTTGGAGTCGGCGGTCAGGGAACTCTTCTGACGAGCAGGATTTTGGGCGGGATAATGCTCGGCGCCGGATATGACGTTAAGATGTCAGAGGTTCACGGAATGGCCCAGCGGGGAGGTTCCGTAGTGACCTATGTAAGATACGGGGACAGGGTTGCGGAACCGATCGTCGAGGAAGGCCGGGCCGATGTGCTGATAGCTTTTGAACAGCTTGAGGCAAAAAGGTATGCTCATTTTCTTAAAAAAGACGGTGTGCTGATCGTTAATTCACAAAGGATAGATCCGATGCCGGTCGTAATAGGTGCGGCCGAATATCCCGAGGGTATAATAGAGGAACTCGGAAAAAAGTATAAAGTCATAGAGGTCGATGCGATGGCCGAGGCACTGAAGTTAAACAATCCAAAGGTATTTAACGTTGTGGTGATCGGTGTTGCGGCAAAGCATATGGACTTTACCAAAGAGCAGTGGTTCGAGGTGATAGAGAAGACGGTCAAGCCGAAATTCGTAGAAATTAACAAACAGGCC
>JAFSZZ010000121.1 GCA_017458765.1 Lachnospiraceae bacterium
CCTTACCATTACTTCTAACGTAACATATGGTAAGGCAACAGGTAACACACCTGACGGACGTCGTGCAGGACAGCCTTTCGCACCCGGTGCCAACCCGATGCATGGCCGTGATACCCACGGTGCTGTTGCTTCACTTGCATCAGTATCAAAGCTTCCTTTCAAGGATGCACAGGATGGTATCTCCAATACCTTCACCATCATCCCCGGAGCTCTCGGTAAGGAAGATAAGGTATTCGCAGGCGATATCGAGCTTGATCTCAACAAATAAGAAATAAAAGATCTTAATCCCGTTTTCGCTCAGGGGACTATGCTTCTCCTGAGTGGGACGGATAAACAGAATCAGAAATAACAGGAGGTGGCTCTCATGGATGATAATACCAATAAGAACATTGACGATTTAGTAGCATTCTTAGACGGTTCGGTAGGCAAGGGTGTCGGACACATCAATGTCGATACGGATGACAAGGTCGAAGAGGCAGTAAATGTCGAGACCATGGGATGTACCGACTGTTCCAGAACCCCGTTGGCATGCAGTGTTCCGACACTTCATCAGGGTTTGGATGACTACTCATAAAATTATAATAGGAGGACAAAATTATGGCAGCAAATCAGCAGCAGATCGATAACCTTGTATCATTGCTTGACGGCTATGCTACAAAGGGTGGACATCACTTAAACGTAAACGTACTTAACAGGGAAACATTACTTGACGCTCAGGCTCATCCTGAGAAGTATCCTCAGCTTACCATTCGTGTTTCGGGCTATGCGGTTAACTTCATCAAGTTAACACCCGAGCAGCAGGCTGACGTTATCTCAAGGACATTCCACGAGGCTATATAGATCATAAAAATATTAATCCCCCGGCAGCAGCCGGGGGATTTTTGCGTTACGGATATTTTTTTGATATAATACTCTATTATGCTGAGAAATCAATTATCGGGAGGGGAAGTTTTGAGAAATGAAGATTATGAAAATAATGGCAATATGGTAAGACGCAGGCCCGGCAAGCGCCAGCGCAGGAGGGAGATGATGAGACACCTTCTGCCTCCGCTTATCGCAATTGTTCTTATGATCATAGTTATTACGGTAGCTCTTTTTTCGGGTATGCTTGACAGCCTTAAGTATTCATCCAAGAAGGCTGACCTGTATTCCTACTTTAATGTAAGCGATGATTCGCAGGCAGTCGTTACGGGACTTAAGGCAGTGACCGATGAGAAGATCCACATAGTTGAAGGCCAGCCGTATATCGAGCTTGATACGGTCAATGAGGAATTCAACGATCGCTTCTATTATGATGAAGAGAGTGATTCTTACATCTATACAAGGGCTGACAGCATAGACAGGGGCCGTATCGGGGATAAAGTGATAACCTTCAACGGAAGTGATCAGACACTTGAATACGATCCTTACGTAAAGATCGGGGATGAAGTGTATATGGCATTTGACTACCTCAAGATGTATAAGGATTTCGAATACCATCTGTATGGCGGAGAAGGAGAGCCCTACAGGATATGGATCTCGACCCACGAAACAGAGTCATCCGTTGAATATAAGACAGTCAAGAAGGAGCAGGCAGTCAGGGTTTCAGAAGATAAAAAGGCCGAGATACTTAAGGAAATGGAAGTGGGTGACAGGCTGATCCTTGTTGAAGAGGGTGAGGAGTGGAGTAAGGTTGCGACCGAGGATGCCCTTATCGGATACATAGAGAACAAGTTCCTTGATGAGGGCGTTACCACGGAGAATGTTCCGTCTTACAGCGGGATAATACCCCTTGAAATACCGCAGACTTCAGCAGGCGGTCCGGTGATCCTTGCCTGGAACAATACGGTCGGTAATTCCGGTGCTGATACCATCGCAGCCACCCTTAACAGTGCACCCGGGCTTAACGTTATCGCGCCCACATGGTTTACGGTCATCGACGACGAAGCAAATATAGAATCAATAGGAAGCAGGGAATATGTTCAGGCCTGCCATGACAAGGGTGTCAAGGTATGGGGCGTGTTCGATAACCTCCAGCATCTTGAGGTAAGTTCCTTCGAGATATTTTCCAAGGCAAGCAAGAGGGCCAAACTCATATCCCAGCTTATCGGCTTTGCTCACGAATACAACCTAGACGGTATAAATATCGACGTTGAATCGATCCCTACCGAATCGGGTATCCACTTTGCCCAGTTCATAAGGGAGATGTCCATGGAATGCAGGCGGGAC
>JAFSZZ010000122.1 GCA_017458765.1 Lachnospiraceae bacterium
AGCCAAACCTTATGTATAACGGAAATAAGGTAAAGTACGGAGCAAAGGACATAACATTTAAGTGGTTTACCACGGATGAAGCAACGGATAAAGAGAGTAATTGTACGGAACCGGGAACCTATGCGGTAAAGGTGTTTGCCGGAGAGAGCGGTAATTACAGCAGCGCCGGATCAGGCCATGAGGTCGCTAAGATAATAGTAAGTGAAGAAAATGTACCGATGAGTAAGGTAAAGATAACCGGATTTAAGGGAAGCCTGCCGTATGCGCAGGGAAAAGCGGTATCCCAGAACGCAGTCCTTACTTATAAAGATAAGAACGGGGAAGTGACCCTTAACGAGAATGTTGATTATACGGCAGAGTATAGGGATAATTATGACCTTGGCATAGCAACAGTGACCTATGAAGGAAAAAAAGATGGAAACGGGTATAAAGGAAGGTATGTCGGAAAGGTGATAAAGACCTATAAGATAACCGGAAAATATACGCTCAGGGAATCGGGCGAAGGAAAGAACTGTATGATATCATTAAATGCGCTCTCTTATCCTTATGCGAATGCAGAGATAAAGCCTGAGATAAAGGTAACGGCTACAATAACCGGCAATGATGGGATTAAAGAAACAAGAACCCTTGTGCAGGGCAGGGACTATACGGTCTCATATAAGAACAATAAGGCAGTTGCGGCTGCGGATGCGAAGAAGAACGGTAAGGACATAGCACCGCAGGTCATCATAAAGGGTAAGGGAAGTTATGTATTTGCCGATACGGATATGAAGAAGGGAATAGTAAAGAGATTTGCGATAACGAAATCATCACTTGGATCCCTTGTGCTGACGATATCGGACGTGGCTTACAGTAAAAAAGAGAACGGGTATCAGAAGACAAAGATCCTGTTCACTGACAAGGATTACAGGGACCTTAAGTTAAAACTCAACAGGGATTATACGGCAGAATTTACAACCTCGGATAAAAGCAGCACACCGGCAGCGGGGCAGGTCGTGACGGTTACGCTAAAGGCAACGGAAAACAGCAGTTATACGGGGACCGTTACGGGAAGCTACCGAATAACGGATAAGAAGATGCATACAGATATCTCAAAGGCAAAGGTAGTGGTCAACCCGAACAGCAATGGTAAGACACAGCCCTGCATGTATACCGGGAGCGGGATAGAACCCATAAAGGGTGGAAATCCGGGTCTTAACATAACCATTGGAAGCGGGAAGAACCTTAAGCCCCTTGAAGCAAAGAAAGGTGATGGAAGCGGCGATTACGAGATAATCGGATACTACAATAACATTTTGCCGGGTAATAACGCTGTCATCCTCATACGCGGTATCGGAAATTACAGGGGAATAAGAGCCGTTAAGTTCAAGATATCGGCAAGAGGACTAAACACGAGATGGGGCGGTGTATATGTACAAAATCAGTAAGTTCCTTGACCGGAAGATCATCTGTAAGTTTGAGAGGGTGAACAGAGAGATTATGCGTTGACGTAGATCAGAAATGAGTTTATAATTCCTTAGGAAGCAAGGGCGCTTCGGACATATGTCCGAAGTGCCCTTATCAGTTAAAATGGAAAAGGCAGGGTAAGACCGGTGAAACTTGAATTTACAAAGATGCAGGGATGCGGGAATGACTATGTGTATATAAACGGATTTACACAGACCATAGAACAGGATAGGAAGAAGGAAGCGGTCATACGTCTAAGTGACAGGCATTTTGGGATAGGTTCCGATGGAGTTATATTCATTAATCCGTCGGAAGCAGCCGATTTTGAGATGGAAATGTATAACGCAGACGGCAGCCGGGCCGAGATGTGCGGTAATGGTATAAGATGTGTCGCCAAGTATGTATATGACAACGGGATGACGGATAAGAAGGATTTTACGATTGAAAGCTATGGAAAGATCAAAAAGATATCCGTTATGGAAAAAAACGGTCTGGCAGAACTGATCCGGGTTGATATGGGTGAACCCGAACTTTATCCCGATAAGATCCCGGTCCTATCAAAAAATGACAGGGTGATCGATGAACCTATAGAGGCAGGCGGCAGGGAATACCGGATGACCTGTGTATCCATGGGGAACCCTCATGCGGTCATATTTGAAGATCCCGATACCGTTGGACTTGAGACTGCAGGTCCGCTCATAGAACATCACACAAGCTTTCCCAACCGTACGAATACGGAATTCGTTAAGGTCATCGACAGGCAGAACGTAAGGATGCGTGTCTGGGAGCGCGGGACCGGTGAGACACTTGCCTGCGGGACCGGATGCTGCTCCACGGGGGTTGCCTGTGTTCTTAACGGATTTACTGACAGGAAGATCACGGTGCATGTTTTAGGCGGAGATATCGAAGTTGAGTGGGATGAAAAAGATAATCATGTATATATGACGGGAGCTGCTGTCACGGTATTTACCGGTATTATCAACTTATAAATTTACTATATATTAGATAAGAAGTGATTTGGAGCTGTTCCGCAAAATCCGGAGAACATCGGATAAAGGATAAAAAAGGAATCTTACGAAGGAGATAAAAAGGATGATAAAGATCAATGAAAACTATCTCAAGCTGCCCGGGAGTTATCTTTTCTCAACGATAGGGAAGAAGGTCAATGCCTTCATTCAGGACAACCCGGATAAGAAGGTAATAAGGCTTGGTATCGGGGATGTGACCAGGCCCCTTACGCCGACGATCACTGATGCCCTGCATAGAGCAGTCGATGAAATGGGAAAGGAAGAGACCTTCAGAGGTTATGCTCCGGATCTTGGATATGATTTTTTAAGGAACGCGATAGCGGAAAATGACTATAAGGCAAGAGGATGCGACATTACTGCCGATGAGATCTTCGTATCCGACGGAGCAAAATGCGATTCCGGCAATATCCAGGAGATATTTGCTCTTGATAACACGATAGCTGTGTGCGATCCGGTATACCCTGTATATGTTGATTCAAATGTGATGGCAGGACGCGGCGGGCAGTACAGTGAAAGTGCACAGGGATTTTCGGATATCATTTATATGCCGTGTACGGCGGATAACGAATTTGCTCCAGAGATACCCAAAAAAGTGCCGGATATCATTTATCTGTGCTTTCCAAATAATCCCACAGGTGCGATAATAAATAAGGAAGATCTGCAAAAGTGGGTGGATCATGCCAATGAGCACGGCTCGATAATAATATACGACGCAGCCTACGAGGCTTATATAAGGACGGAAGGGATACCTCACAGCATATATGAATGCGATGGAGCAAGGACCTGTGCCATAGAGCTGCATTCGTTTTCAAAGAATGCCGGATTTACCGGAGTAAGGCTCGGATATACGGTTGTACCGAAGGATCTGGTACGTGAAGGGACCTCTCTTCACACTCTTTGGGCAAGAAGGCACAGTACCAAGTATAACGGTGCACCATATATCGTTCAGAGAGCCGGAGAGGCAGTATACTCCCAAACGGGAAAAACGGAGATACGCGGTCTTGTCGATCATTATATGAGAAATGCCTCATATATCTTAAGCGGGCTTAAGGATGCGGGATACACGGTTTACGGGGGAACGGATGCACCTTATATCTGGCTTAAGACACCTGGTAAGATGACAAGCTGGGAATTTTTCGATCATCTCTTAAATACGGCAAATGTCGTGGGAACGCCCGGATCGGGCTTCGGGCCGCACGGTGAGGGATACTTCAGGTTGACGGCTTTCGGAAGTTACGAGAATACGGTGGAAGCCGTTGACAGGATAAGGAAACTGGGAGCATAAACAGAACATACAGATACGGACAGGGATAAGAAAGGGAGAAGTAAATGTGCGGAATAGTGGGGTATTGCGGAAATAAGCAGGCGGCGCCGATACTTTTGGAAGGACTTAAGAAGCTTGAGTACAGGGGCTATGATTCTGCCGGTATCGCCGTAAGGAACGGAGAGGATAAGGTCAGGATAGTAAAGGCGAAGGGCCGTCTTGCCGAGCTTGCAAACAAGACCGACGACGGCAAGGCGATGAAGGGGAGCTGCGGCATAGGGCATACACGCTGGGCTACTCACGGTGAACCGTCCGAGAACAATGCGCATCCGCATCACAGTGACGATTACGAGGTTGTGGGAGTTCACAACGGCATAATCGAGAACTACACGGAAATAAAGGATAAGCTCCTTAAGAAAAACTACAGCTTCTATTCGGAAACCGATACAGAGGCTGTCATAAAACTTATCGATTATTACTATAAGAAATACAATATCGGCCCGGTAGATGCACTTGCCAAGACCATGGTGCGTGTAAGGGGTTCCTATGCACTTGCGGTAATGTTCAAGGATTATCCGGGTGAGATATGGGTAGCGCGTAAGGATTCGCCGATGATAATCGGTGTTGATGCCAAGGCAAGTTATATTGCTTCGGATGTTCCGGCGATCCTTAAGTATACAAGAGATGTATATTATATCGGTAACCTCGAGATGGCCTGCCTTAAGGATAACGAGGTAAGATTCTATAACTTAGACGGTGAAGAGATAGGCAAGGATCTGTCGCATGTTGAATGGGATGCGGAGGCAGCGGAGAAGGGTGGCTTTGAGCATTTCATGATGAAGGAGATCCATGAACAGCCCAAGGCAGTTCAGGATACGATAAATGCATATATAAAGGATGATAAAATAGATCTTGAGGGAACGGGGATAAGCGATGATGAGTTAAAGAAGCTTACACAGGTACATATTTCGGCCTGCGGATCGGCTTATCATGTCGGAATGGTAGCGCAATATGTCATTGAAAAACTGGCGAGAGTACCCGTACGAGTGGAATTAGCGTCTGAATTCAGATACCGTAACCCGATTCTTGATCCCGATTCACTGGTAATAGCGATAAGCCAGTCGGGAGAGACCGCCGACACTCTTGCGGCGATACGGGAAGCCAAGGGACGGGGGATAAAGACTCTCGGGATCGTAAATGTGGTCGGATCCACTATTGCAAGGGAATCAGATCATGTGATGTATACAATGGCAGGCCCCGAGATAGCGGTCGCAACGACCAAGGCGTACAGCGCGCAACTTATCGCAATGTATCTGTTTGCGATAAGGCTTGCTTCAGTAAAGGGAATGATAGATAAGGACAGGGAAGCGCAACTCATCGCGGAAATAAAGACATTGCCGGATAAGGTTGAGAGATCGCTTGAGGATAAGGAGCGCCTGCAGTGGTTCACGGCAAAATTCTCAAACGTGCATGATGTATTTTTCATAGGAAGAGGCATAGATTATGCGATAAGCCTCGAGGGAAGCCTTAAGATGAAGGAGATAAGTTACGTCCATTCGGGGGCCTATGCCGCGGGAGAACTAAAGCACGGTACGATAAGCCTTGTTGAGGACGGAACGCTGATAATCGGAGTGCTCACCCAGTCAGACCTCTATGAGAAAACGGTATCGAACATGGTAGAGGTGAAGAGCAGGGGCGCGTACCTGTGCGGGATAACAAGCAGCGGCAATTATGAGATAGAGGATACGGCGGATTTTACCGTATATATCCCTAAGACTGAGGAGATATTTGAGGCCTCGCTGGCAGTGATACCGTTGCAGCTCATGGGCTATTACATGAGTGTTGCGAGAGGTCTTGATGTTGATAAGCCTAGAAACCTTGCAAAAAGTGTGACGGTCGAATAGTTTAATCAATAAACTTTCATTGAAACGGCATAGTGATTATGTTATACTTATACCGCATTCTGATAGGGAATGCGGTATATTATTTTAAGAAAGGACGATTATCATGGACAAGCTTAATTTACAAAAGACAGCCAATGAGATCCGCAAGGGTATCGTTACTTCGGTTCATGCAGCCAAGGCCGGACATCCGGGTGGATCTTTATCCTGTGCAGATATCATGACATATCTGTATTTTGAAGAAATGAACATCGATCCTAAGGATCCTAAGAAGAAGGACAGGGACCGTTTCGTATTATCAAAGGGACACTGTGCGCCGGCGCTTTATTCGACACTCGCACACAGGGGATATTTCCCGGTAGAGGAGCTTGTGACGCTGCGTAAGCTTGGCTCACATCTTCAGGGACATCCGTGTATGCAGCATACGCCCGGTGTTGACATGAGCAGCGGTTCACTGGGACAGGGGATCTCGGTTGCAGTAGGAATGGCTCTGTCAGCGAAGATGTACGGAGATGATTTCAGGACATATACACTGCTCGGAGACGGTGAGATAGCAGAAGGTCAGGTTTGGGAAGCGGCAATGTTCGCCGGCTTTAAGAAGCTTGACAATCTCGTAGTGATAGTTGATAACAATAATCTCCAGATCGACGGTCCCATAACTGAGGTCTGCGATCCTTATCCTATAGATGAGAAGTTCAAGGCTTTCAATTTCCATGTTGTTAAGTGCGATGCTCATGATTTTGATTCCATCGCGGCGGCATTTAAGGAAGCCAGGGAAACAAAGGGCATGCCTACAGCGATCATTGCCAAGAGTGTAAAGGGTAAGGGAGTATCATTCATGGAGAACAATGTAGCATGGCACGGTACGGCTCCCAATGATGAGCAGTACGCTACCGCTATGGCGGATCTTGAGAAGGTAGGTGAAGCATTATGTCAGAAGTAAAGAAGATTGCAACAAGGGAAAGTTACGGTAATGCTCTCGTTGAGCTTGGTAATGAGCATGACGATCTCGTGGTTCTGACAGCTGATCTTGCTGCAGCCACCAAGACGGGCGTATTTAAGAAGGCTCATCCGGATAGGCATATAAATGTAGGTATCGCGGAAGCAAACATGACCGGTATCGCAGCAGGTATCGCAACAACGGGCAAGGTTCCTTTCTGCTCATCATTTGCGATGTTCTCTGCAGGACGTGCTTTTGAGCAGGTTCGTAATTCGATAGGTTATCCGCATCTTAATGTTAAGATAGGTGCTACACACGCAGGTATCTCGGTAGGTGAGGACGGTGCATCACATCAGTGTAATGAGGATATTGCACTTATGAGGACTATCCCGGGTATGGTGATCATCAATCCCGCCGATGATGTTGAGGCACGTGCAGCAGTTAAGGCAGCATATGAATATGTGGGACCTGTTTATTTAAGGTTCGGCCGTGCGGCTGTTCCCGTATTTAACGATGAAGCAACATACAAGTTTGAAATGGGCAAGGGCATCGTACTTAAGGAAGGCAAGGATGTGACCATAGTTGCCACGGGCCTTACCGTTCCGGAATCTATGGAAGCAGCTAAGATGCTCGCTAACGACGGTATTGATGCCGAGGTTATAAATATCCATACGATCAAGCCTCTTGATGAGGAACTCATCCTTAAGTCAGCGAAGAAGACCGGTAAGGTAGTAACGGCTGAGGAGCATTCGGTGATCGGCGGCCTCGGATCGGCAGTATGTGACTGCTTAAGTGAGAAGCACCCGACACCTGTTAAGAAGATCGGTATGTATGACGTGTTCGGTGAGTCGGGATCGGCTTCGGCACTCATCCATAAGTACCAGCTTGATGCGGAAGGCATATATAACCAGATCAAAGCGTTTCTTAAGTAAGCAATTGGGATAAATGATAAAAGGGAGCGGTTTTCCGCTCCCTTTTGTGTGTCTTTAATCTCCGACTTTTTTGATGAACAGTTCAAAGGTACCGTCATTGTTATCGTTAAGTTCAAGTACCTCATGTCCTTCTTCCCTGATGCTCCTTGGAACATTCTGAACGGGTTCCCCGTCATTTAAGTGGACCTGAAGGATCTGTCCTTCGTCCATTTCTTCAAGTGCTACCTTGGTTTTAACAAATGTTATCGGACATGTCACATCGGTGATATCGATCTTCTCATCTACATTGAAATCAGCCATTTCAGTTCCTCCTGTTATAATATGTAAAGCCCTCCTATATAATACTTAGTTCTTCCTTCCTTACGGATCTGCTTCCCTGTTCACCCTCGATATGGAAGGCGTTAAGCACGGGATTTCCCTTTTCTGCAAGCGAAAGAATCAGATAACTGGCCTTACTGTCATTTGCAAGCCTCTTATCCTCTTCGGAAGGTCTTGAAGGTGATTCGGGATGGGAGTGCCAGTTGCCTAAGGGTACAAGACCTTCAGCCCTGATCTGCTTTACTGTCTTAAGCTGCTCTTTAGGGTCTATGGAGAAGTGTTCATTTGTATGATCGATGTTCTCAAGGATATAGACCTTCTTTATTTCCCTTATGCCGTCTTCCCGGTCGATCCCGGCTAAAAGCCCACAGGCCTCATCCGGCGCTACCGAAAGTGCATGTTCATACATTTTATCGTGATCAGACTTTAATATAGTGATCTTCATTTTCTGTCCTCTACATTTTCATGTCACAGGCTGCCTGTTCATAATCAATGAGTTCAGTGATGGTCGGAGTATCCGAACATACTGCACAGCCTTTGCCGCGGGGCGGCAGCTTGATCTTATGGAATTCCATCTTAAGTGCATCATAGGTTAAGAGGTATCCGCTCAACAGCTCGCCAACGCCCGTGATATACTTAACTGCTTCCATTGCCTGCAATGAACCTATCACACCGCCCATGGCACCTATCACACCGGCCTGCTTGCAGGTGGGAACGGCATCCTTTGGCGGGGGATTTTTAAATATACAGCGGTAGCAGGGTCCTTCACCCGGAAGTATGGTGGTAAGCTGTCCCTTAAATCTTATTATTCCTGCGTGACTTAAGGGCTTCTTTGCCATTACACAGGCATCGTTTATGAGGAATTTTGCGGGAAAATTATCCGTACCGTCAAGGATAAAGTCATAGTCTTTTATGATGTCCATGATATTCTCGCTGTTTATGAACTTATAATAGGTGTTTACCGTAACATCCGGATTTATGGCTTTCATGGTCTCGGCGGCCGATTCTACCTTCTTCTTTCCTATATCGTTTGTCGAATGGATCACCTGTCTCTGAAGGTTAGAGAGATCGACCACGTCCGCATCCACTATCCCGATGGTCCCCACACCGGCTGCAGCAAGATACAGAGCCGCCGGTGCGCCAAGACCGCCTGCACCGATGATGAGCACCTTTGCATTAAGAAGCTTCTTCTGACCTTTGGCGCCTATTTCCTTTAATATGATGTGCCTGGAATAGCGCTCAAGCTGTTCATTGGTAAATGGCATTACTTACCTCCTCCCATGAAATACAGAAATTCAACTTCATCGCCTTCTTTTAAAACATGGGAATCAAAGGAACCGGATTCGATGAATTCCTCGTTTATCGAAACCGTTACATACTGCGGTGTTTCCACATTTTCCTGTTCTATGAGGGTGGCTACGTTGATCCCATCCTCGTATTCTTTCTTATTTCCCGCCACTGTTATTATCATCTTATTTCTCCTTCACTGATTTAGATTAAATAAGGATGTCTTACGGTATCATATTATGTAATACCATTCATCACTTTGCTTTATCTCTTCGGTTTTGAGCAGATTATCCTTGGTACGGTATTCCATTTCAGGATTCTTAATGCTGACTCTTGTGTTAGCCGGAACCGAGTTGGTTATAAAAGCATTTCCGCCTATCACGGAGTTTTCTCCTATCACTGTATCTCCGCCGAGTATTGAGGCACCTGCATAAATGGTCACATTATCTTTGATGGTAGGGTGCCTCTTCTTACCGGAAAGCTTCTGCCCGCCTCTTGTTGACAGGGCACCGATGGTCACACCCTGATATATCTTGACATTTTTGCCTATTATAGATGTTTCTCCGATAACAATGCCTGTTCCGTGATCTATAAAGAAGTATTTGTCTATGGTCGCTCCGGGGTGGATATCTATTCCCGATTCCGAATGCGCATACTCGGTCATGAGCCTCGGAAGGACCGGGACTTTTAACTTGTACAGTTCGTGGGCAAGCCGGTATACAGTGATCGCCATGATCCCCGGATAGGCAAGTATTATCTCCTCAAAACAGCTGGCAGCGGGGTCTCCGTCAAAAGCAGCCAGAAGATCGGTTTCGACGTATTCCCTGATAAGAGGGATATTCTCAAAAAACTCGCGGCTTATGCGGTAACTTTCCATTTTCCGCTCTTTGCCGGTCATAGTCCCTCTCAGCTTACAGAAATCAAGTGCCAGCATGATCTGTTTGTTAAGGTGATAGAATACATCCTCAATGATAACGGCATAGTAATTGTTCGGATTGTATATCTTGTAAGTCCGCTCCCTGAAATACCCGGGAAACACTATGCGCAGCAGGTCATGGACCATTTCGCGCATTTCCGTTTTATCCGGCTTATTGTAGATATTTACGGCATCAATATTCTTTCTGCCCTTATAATCGGCCAGTATCTTTTTTACTATACCGTTTATTTCTTCTTCCCTTATAACGTTTTCCATATCCTGCTCCCTTAAGGTGCTCTGCTTTTACATATCGGATCATGTATTACGGAAGGGCACTTAACACTTTTACCATCGCATCAATATCATCGGGCGAATTATATATCGCTATCGTCGGTCTTACGGCGCTCTCATATCCGAAATGCCTTAAAACCGGCTGGGCACAGTGATGACCGGTACGGACCGCTATCCCGTAGTCATTAAGTCTTTTTCCAACTTCATCATCGGAATATCCGTCAAGTTTGAATGCAAGTGCGGAAGCCTTATTGTAGGCTGTTCCTATCATCGTGAGCCCCTTTATCTTAGTCATTTCCTTGATCGCATACTGGAGCAGTTCGTGCTCCCATTTGTATACGCAGGGCATGCCTATGGCTGTAAGGTATTTTAATGCTTCTCCAAGTCCTACGGCATCGGAAATGCTTCCGGTACCGGCTTCGAATTTATTGGGAAGCCCGTTATATATGGTCCTTTCAAAAGTCACATCAGCGATCATGTTACCGCCGCCATGATAAGGCTCTGCTTCTTCCAACAGTTCCTTCTTACCGTACACAACACCGATCCCTGTCGGAGCGAAGATCTTATGTCCGGAAAATACGAAGAAATCCGCATCCAGAGCCGAAACATTGACAGGTATATGTGCAACGGACTGTGCGCCGTCTATGAGTATCCTGACACCGTGAGCATGAGCTATCGCAATGAGCTCCTCAACCGGAGTTACCGTACCCAGCACGTTTGACACATGTGTCACGGCTACGAATTTAGTACGGGGAGTGAACAGCTTCGTATATTCATCCAGCATAAGCTGCCCAGTCTCATCGCATGGGATGACCTTTATTACAGCGCCGGTTTTTTGGGCGATCAACTGCCATGGTACGATATTTGCATGATGCTCAAGGATCGATACGATTATCTCATCCCCGGGCTGGAGCTTAGGCTTTACATAAGCGTTTGCCACAAGGTTTATTGCTTCCGTCGTGCCTCGTACGAACACTATTTCCTCGGAGGATCCCGCACCGATAAAATCCCTTACGGTATCTCTTGCGGATTCATACGCATCCGTGGATCTCGCCGCCAGTGTATGTGCTCCCCTGTGGACATTTGAATTCTCATGTTCAAAATAGTAAGAGAGCCTGTCGATCACTGCCTTGGGTCTCTGGGTGGTCGCGCCGTTATCGAGCCATACTAAAGGATAGCCGTTTATCCTCTCGGAAAGTATCGGAAAATCGGCCCTTATCTGTGCAAGCGTTTTGCTCCCTATCCTTATCGAATCGTTCCTTGACGACCCTTCTTCCTTTGAAACCGTTTGCCTCTTGTCACCGTCAAGCGATGTGGGCACGTCGATCTTTTTATCTTCATCAGCTGCCTGGTCCTTAGATACTACCTTGGGAGAATATGACTTTGTCTCAACTTCCTTTGATCCGCTGCCAAAGGGATGCTCCCAGTCAAAATCATCCGTCGAGGATACATAGTTAATATCTGTACCCGTAGAAGACAGGGTATCACTGTTTAGAGCTTCTTCGACCTGACTTTCCTCGAAAGAACCCGTATCTGCCAAGGATCCGTTTAACCCTTCCGTAAGATCAGGGAAAAGCTGATTGGCAAGTATAGTAAGGTCAGCGGCTGAAGGCACACCTGCAAGATTTTCAAAATTCAGTGCGTGATCAGTCGTAATCATAGTATTCACCTACTTCCACGTCTTCCAATACAGCTATAGCATCATCAGCTAAAATGGCAGCCGAGCAGTACAGTGACAGTAGGTATGAAGCAACGCCCTTGTCGTCTATCCCACGGAAACGTACGGATAATCCTCTTGAATGTTCATTCTTGAGTCCTGCCTGGAAGAGGCCGATAACTCCGCGCTTTGCTTCGCCGGTCCTGATAAGAAGGATATTGGTCTTACCGCTCTGAGATGTGGGATTCTTAAGTCCGTCTACAAGGAGCTTGTCGGTAGGAACGATAGGGATACCGCGCCATGTAAGGAAGTTGCCGCCTGCGATATTGACTACTACGGGTGGAACACCGCGTCTTGTACATTCTCTCTCAAATGCCGCTATCGCACGGGGATGGGCAAGGAAGAAAGAAGGCTCCTTCCATACTTTGGAGATAAGCTCGTCAAGATCATCGGGTGTCGGTGCGCCGTTTAAGGTCTGGATCCTCTGTGAATCAGCCACATTTTTGAGAAGACCGTAATCGTCATTGTTTATAAGCTGGCTTTCCTGGCGCTCTCTCAAAGATTCTATTGCAAGTTCAAGCTGTTCCTGTACCTGATCGTAAGGCACGCTGTAAACATCCTCGACAGCCGTATTTACATTGATTATTGTTGAGATGGAATTAAGGACATATTCACGGGGATTGGTCTCAAATTCCACATAACCGGCCGGTATGATATCCGACTTCCTGGTCTGTGAACACAGTACATCGAGAGGTGTTTCTCCTTCAACTACCTTATTTACCCTGAATATACCTGTTTCAAGGCCCTTGAACTCAAGGAACTTGGTAAGCCACTTGGGTGTAAGTGCTCCGTACTGCGGTTTTGTCTTTGTGACATTGGCAAGATTATAAGCTGCCGCTGCCGAGAGAGCATTTATGCCTGTTGCCTTGTTATCTGTTTCTTTTGCCATTTTGTTTCCTCCTGCGTTTGAATTATTGTTTGTGACAAAATCTATACAAAGCCCTCATGGACTTCATAACATCTACAGCCATCCTCCTTCGTTAGAGAAGATGATGTCCTTCATCGCATCCATGCCGCCCTTTAAGTTGTACATCGGACCCTTGTATCCCGCTTCCCTTAATGTATTGATGGCAAGTATGCTCCTTAATCCCTGTTTGCAGATAAAGATGGTGTCGTGTTCGGGATTCAATTCATTCTGTCTTCTTGCAAGCTGTCCTATCGGTATTATCATTGCATCGGGGAATCGCTGGATCGCCCTCTCATGCGGTTCCCTGACATCGACTATCGTTATGGGCTCACCGCTTTCTATTTTGTGAGCGAGTTCTTCCGGAGTAAGTCCCTCAACCGGGATCTCATTTTCATCCTGCTTAAGACCACAGAATTCTTCATAATCAAAGTCGGCAGGTTCAAATATGGAAGGAGATCTGCCGCACAATGGACATTCCTTATTCTTTGAAACCTTAAGGATCCCGGAATTAAGGCCTAAGGTATCCACCGTAAGAAGCCTGCCGTCAAGGTGCTCCCCTATACCGATGATGAGCTTAAGTGCTTCGTTTGCCTGGATACTGCCGATAATACCGGCAAGAGGGCTTATCGTTCCGCCTTCGGCGCAGGTAGGAACAAGTCCCGGTGCGGGTGGTTCGGGAAACAGGCATCTTAAGCACGGACCGCTGTTTAAACCGAATATGCTGACCATTCCCTCATACTGATATATGGCCGCAAATATAAGAGGAATACCGCTTAGGATACATGCATCGTTTATCAGATAGCGGGCCTTGTAATTGTCGGTGCAGTCTATAACAAGGTCAAAACCTTCTATTACGGACATCACATTATCGGCATCGATCTTTAAGTTCTCGGATATGACTTCTATACCCTTATTGATGTTCCTGACAGTATCCTTGGCAGATGCTGCCTTTGGGCGTTTTACGTCACGAAAGGAATGAATCACCTGGCTCTGAAGATTTCCGAGCGCCACTGTGTCGTGATCTACGATCTTCAATGTTCCCACCCCGGCTGCTGCAAGATACTGGATGACAGGAGAACCGAGAGCACCGGCGCCTATTATCACGACCTTCGAGGCCTTGATCCTCTTCTGGCCCTTGACACCTATGTCGCGCAGCAGAAGATGTTTATTGAACCGGTCTATCTCGTTATCATCAAGGCTTACATCCTTCCTCCGCTCATCAGAGATTATGCTGTCATCCGGAGCGCCGCCTGCGATAAGGGGAAGCAGCAGGACTTTTGAGTTCTCATCAATGGCTTCGTCTAAGAAGGACTCATCCGTTTTGTCTTCATCATTTACGTATATGCGGATGAATCCCCGCAATTTTTCGTTATCGTCATAGAGACCTTTTACCGCTTCCGGATATTTGTCCGTAAGAGATTTAAGTATTGTCCTTATTGTTTTTCCTTCGGTTTCTGTCTCGGAATTTCTTCCGAAAAATGATTTAAGGGTTGCAGATATGTATACTTTCATATTTTTCACCTCTGAAGAAGTGGCGCGGATAAATCCGTTTGTTTTATCGTTCCGCCTGTTTTGGACCATGCTGAGATATCCCGGCATCCCGAAGGATAGACCGATACCAGCACGTATAACAGACCCGGAAGCATGCTTTCTCTATCATCTTTTGAAAGGACCGCCATTTTATCGGGATGGGAATGGTAAAAACCTATTATCCCGGATGTACTCCCTTCGGTTTCTTTCTCAAGTCTGTATATCTCAAGAGGGTCTATTTCAAAGCATATACCCCCGTCAGTTCCCTTTATCATATTGGCGGATTTTCTAATATCCGTGACCGTGACGGTCCCGTCTTCATTCTGCCTGCCGAGCAGAATACCGCAGCACTCATATGGATATGTTTTGGCTGCATGATCCTTTATCTTTTCCGTAAGTTTTGTATTTATTTCTGCCTTTTTACAATAAGTCATCCCGGTCATGGTATACCTTCAAAAAGTACAGAACACCTATATCCGGCTGTCTGCCACAGCGGATAGAAAATCATTAATGAGATCTTCCTTGTCCTCTATGCCGACACTTACACGTACGGTGTCGTCAAATACTCCCGCAGCCTCGGTTTCTTCCCGTCCGCTCCTTAAATAAAGTGTTGATGCGGGATGGATGACCAGAGTTCTCAGATCGCCTATGTTGCTTGCAATGACCGCATACTTAAGTGAATTGATGATCTTAAAAGCCCGCTCCCTGCTGCCGGCCCTGAAATTAAGTATCCCACCGCCGTGACCGCCTAATTGAGAATCAACGTATTCATGATACGGATGGCCAGGAAGTGTAAGATAGTTAACTTCTATATCCGGTTCCTTATCAAGCGCTTTTGCAAGGGCATCCGCGTTATCACAGATCTTTTCCATACGGAGTCCCAAAGTTTCAACACCGATATAAGACAGATAGGCATTCATAGGAGCCATACAGGAGCCGAGGTTTTCCCAGATATCCGTGCGCAGCCTTACGGAAAATGCCATCCTGCCGTATTTTTTGAATTCCTTAAGTGCGGTATGTTTTTCAAAGTTCCAGGAAAACTTCCCGCCGTCTACGATGATCCCGCCGATGGAGTTGCCTCCACCGTTTATATATTTTGATGTCGAATGTATTACGATGTCTGCGCCCAGTTCTATCGGTCTTGCCATATAAGGGGTTGCGGTGGTTGAATCGATCAACACCGGGATCCCTGCTTCATGTGCAGCCTCGGATACTTCCTTAACATCCATTACGATCAGAGAGGGATTGCTTATGAGTTCTCCGAAGATCACCCTGGTCCTGTCGGTAATAAGCCCGGTTAAAGAAGTTTTATCAAGTTTTTTGGTAAATATCGTATGAATCCCAAGCTTTTCAAGGTCATGCAGAAGGTCTATCGTACCTCCGTACAGACCGGTTCCGGCTATTATCTCATCGCCGCTTTCGCATATTGCCAGGAGAGATGCTGTTATCGCGGACATGCCGCTGCTGCAGCATACAGCTCCCGCGCCGCCTTCCAGTTCGTTTATCTTCTGTTCAAAAGCGGAGACGGAAGGATTACCGATACGGGTATAGGCATAACCCATGCTCTTATGTGTAAATACCCTCTCAAGTTCTTCCATACTTTCATATTGAAAAGCGGATACCTGAGAGATCGGGGGCAGGATTTCTCGTTGTCCGTAGCCCTTAGATGTCTCGCCATGTAATAATCGGGTATTGAATTTACAGTCATGTTCCATAGCTTCCCTGTCCTGCCCCACATTTTTATCTTTAAAGAGATGTCTTATGCTATCATTAAATACCTACCATGTCAATAGGTTTTATATATAAAACAAAACCCGGGAACAAATGAGCTCCCGGGTTTATTTGGAATATTCCGTGTGATCCGTTCCTTGCATCTGTAATGATAGCGTATGCAGGAACATCTGTCTAATTCTTTGTTGTTATCGTCTGTTATAAGCAATGCTTATATACAAAAAGCTTACAAAAGATCCGCGATCTCGTATATGAGCTTCTTTGAAGCCTCCCATCCAAGACACGGATCGGTTATCGATTTACCGTAGCATCCGCCACCGGGTGCCTGGGCTCCGTCCTCGATATAGCTTTCTATCATAAAGCCTTTGAGTATCTTGGCAATACGTTCATCATGTCTTGCGGAGTGGAGTACTTCCTTGACTATCCTTCTCTGCTCAAAAGGATTCTTGTTGGAATTGCAGTGATTGGTATCAACAATGAGAGCGGGATTGAGAAGTTCCATCTCATCATAACAGTCACACAGCCTTACAAGATCCTCATAATGATAATTGGGCTTCATCGAACCGTGCTGGTCCGTATAGCCCCTTAGTATCGCATGGGTGTGCCTGTTCCCTTCGGAATGGACCTGCCATCCGCGGTAGATAAAGGTATGGCCGTTTTGTGCCGCGCTTATTGCGTTCATCATGACACGGTAATCACCGGAAGTCGGATTTTTCATTCCGACGGGAACGCTTATCCCGCTTGATGTCAGCCTGTGCTGCTGGTCTTCAACGGAACGGGCTCCTACTGCGACATAGATGAGCAGGTCATCGAGATATCCGTAATTCTCCGTATAGAGCATCTCATCGGCACATGCAAACCCAGTCTCCATAACGGCGCGCATATGCAAATGCCTGGTAGCTTCTATACCCTTGAACAGATTGGGCTTCTCGGTGGGATCGGGCTGATGCAGCATTCCCTTATATCCTTCCGCGGTTGTCCTGGGTTTGTTCGTATATATCCTCGGGACAATGAATATCTTATCCTTAACTTCTTCCTGGATGGGAACGAGCCTTCCTATATAGTCCATCACGGAATCTTCATTATCAGCGGAACAGGGTCCTATTATCAGGATCAGCTTGTCTTTTCTTCCTTCAAAAATCGAAACAAGCTCGGCCCTTCTGTCCTGTATCGTTTCGTTCATCTTGGCTGTAAGGGGATACATTTCCTTGAGTTCCGCGGGTATCGCTAACTGCCTTTCGTATATCATTCCCATGTTGTCTATTCTCCTTCTGTCGTATTGTCTTTATCGCGTGATACCACTGCAAAAGTAGTTACATTATCATCGCTTGAGTTGATCTTCTCGTCAAGGACATTAAGACCGTATCTTGCCGCCGTTTCAAGACTTGCTATAGCCGCCAGGGACATATCCTGTCTGTCTATGACTTCCTTTGCGGCAACAGCTGTATTGGCTGCCTGTATAACCTTATAGCCGTGAGCATTTATATAATCATCACACTGTTCTAAAGCCTTCGGATGGCTGATGACCGTTTTGATATCGCCCGGCCTGCTTCCACGGATACCGAGCAGGTTCTGTATGATCGGAAAGGAGTGCATTGAAAGAATGTGCAGTTCTCCTTTTTCCAGAAGGTCAGCAACCTCCTTTACCTTTCCGGCATAACTGTTTTCCGTAGGCAGAACGGCAAGATCACAGTCTCCCGAACTTACCGCCTCATAGGCTTCTTTGAAACTGCCGAAAGAAACATATAATTCATCCGGAAAAAGTCTTTTTGCGACAATGTGCGCAAAAGCGCCCTCTACTCCGCTGTAGGCGATCTTTTTAAGCATATTTTACCTCCGGTTTTTACCATATATAAAGATTGCTCATTTGCACCTGTTTTGTCAACAACAAATTTATTCCCGTTTTCTTGAATACCCATTATCCCTATATTATAATTATTTGCGGACAAAAGGAAGGGCTCTGTTCAGGTTTGATTTGTACAGCAGGGGGAATTGCTTTATAATATAGGGGTTATGGCAAAGATAAACAATTACTTTAAAGATAAATATGATGACGATCAGGCGGAGTTTCGTTCAAAGATAAGCAGGCACCGCCGCTTTATCGTGTACAGGATACTCATCATCCTTGCGATCGCAGGTGCAGTGTGCGGAGCGATGTACTACAATTATAAGAACATGATCTACACCGATTACACTGTATTGCGTACCATGGATTATGAGGAATCGACTACGGCAAAATATCTTAAGTTCAATAAAAATATCCTAAGGTACAGTACCGACGGTATATCTGCGTTCAATATGGACAACGAAATGCTGTGGAATAAGACCTTCGAGATGCAGAACCCGATCGTTGATGTCTGTAATGATTATGTTGCCGTCGGTGACTATAAGGGCAGCAAGATATATGTGCTCAACAGCCAGGGACCGCAGGGAGAGATCGATACGACTTTGCCGATACAGAACCTGTGTGTTTCGGGGACCGGAAATGTTGCGGTCATCCTTGAAGAAGGCGAGGTAACCTGGGTCAAACTGTTCAATAAGGAAGGGCAGAATATCGCAAACGACAGGACTACGATGGATAAGAGCGGTTATCCGGTCGCGATAGCGATATCGGATGACGGTATAATGCTGTGCGTTTCCTACCTTATTATAGATGGGGGCTCGCTGACATCATCTGTGGCATACTATAATTTCGGAAATGTCGGACAAAATGAGATAGATAATCTGGTAGCAGGCTATAACTTCAGCAATTCCATAATATCCTATGTAAATTTCATGAACGCCAATACATCCTTTGCGGTCGGGGATAACCGTTTTGAGATCTTCAAGGGTGCACAGAAACCGGAAAATGTGTTTGAAACGGAGATAACCGATGAGATAAAGAGTGTATTTTGCAACGAGGATTACATAGGTCTTGTCTATGCGGAGGGCAGGAGTGAAAACCCTTACCATATAGATGTATACAACACTGCGGGAGAGATCGTGTTTGCGCAGGATTTTGCCCTGGATTACAGCGATGTTGTGTTCAATAAGGATTTTGTGATCATTTATAACAGTGATGACTGCATCATCTATAATCTGAAAGGTGTCGAGAAGTTTAACGGGACGTTCAGGGACAGCATTGTCGAGATGGTGCCTACGGATTCGATCACTAGGTATCTGCTTGTGTCGGGGACAAGGACAGAAGAGATACAGCTTAAATGATCCGTTGGGATCTGTACATATATTAATGGGGCAGAGTATAAGGAATGGAGATAAACAGATTGTTTGCAGCTGTTGCTGCACTGTTTGTGATATTTATATTTATCGGATGGCATAAGGGGTTTTTGAGGATAGTCATATCATTTGCGGGAACGATAGTCATAATAATCGCAACAGCGATCATGTCACCGAAGTTAAGCAGATATGTTGTCGAGAATACCGGTATATATGAAAGAACGCAGGAAAAGGTAACGGAAGTATTTCTTGAAAAACTTGTACCGCCGGATGAAGAAAAAACGGAAGACCGGGCGGGTTCCGAGGATGAAGGGAGCGGCAGTTCGTATCTTAAGGACCTGGATCTGCCGGACATACTTAAAAACGATCTCATTGAAAAAACGGCATCGGAGATGTATCAGGCCCTTGTAGCGGTTGTTATAAAGGACTATGTTTCAGTCTATCTGGCAAGAATCATCGTAAACGCGGGTTCATTTGTGGCAATGTATGCCGCATTGTCACTGGCCCTGTGGGTGGTTGTAAAGTCATCCGATATCATATCAAAGATACCGGTGATCAAAGGGTTCAACAAAATGCTCGGAGCACTTACGGGTGTGGCGCAGGCGCTTATCATCGTATGGGTATTTTTCTTTGTCGTTATCATGTTCATGGGAAATGAGACGGGCAGCAGGCTCCTTAGGGACGTGCAGGCTTCTTCCTTCCTCAGATATCTGTTCAATAATAATTTTCTGTTCAGGTTTATTTCTTAAAAATCAGGATAAACAAAGCTGATTGAATAAACCGCTGATTCATGATACATTTACTATGAAATCTCGATAACGGCATGACCTGATAAGAGGACGGCAGGTCATTTTATTATCCGGTACGAATATGTGAAGAGGATATGAGTGAGATGACACAAACAACTGACTATGTAAATACACCGAGGGTTCTTATTGTTGACGATATGATGGTCAACAGGACGATCCTTGCATCTATGCTTGATTATCACGGAATCGGCACGGATCTTGCGGAATGCGGACAGGAGTGTATCGACCTGTGCAGAAAAAACGAATACGATCTTATCCTTCTTGATCACCGTATGCCTGACATGGACGGCGTTGATACGCTGCTTGTACTTAAAGATATATTTAAGGAATCGGGACATGAGATACCGGTCATCTGTCATACGACCGAAGAAGGGAAGAATAATATAAATCTGTATAAGGCTGCCGGATTTGCCGACGTCCTTATAAAGCCCATTGATCCCGGTGTGCTTGCCGGAATGCTGATGAAATATATTCCGGGAGTTCGGGAGGAAGCGAGTGAGGCTAAGGAAGAACAGGAGCATGAGGAACATGTCAATGCCGAATTGGAACAGCTGCCGTCTTGGGTAATAGATGTCAGTGGACTTGATCCGGCATCAGGCATAGAACGCTGCGGCACAGCGGCAGATTATATGGATGCGCTTAAGATATTTGCATCCTCTATCAATGAGAGGGCAGACGAGATCGAGCAGTACAATGCCGGGATGGAGCGGGAGATGTACATTGCAAGAATGGGTTCCCTCTATAGTATAGCCGCCCTCGTGGGTGCAGATAGCATAGCTGAACGCGCATCTAAGCTTGAACAGGCAGCAAAGGACAGTGAGCACAAGCTGCCGGATGAAGAAACCTCGGATCTGCTAAGGGAATACAGGGGGATGCTGGAACATCTTAAGCCATTGATCGTACAGGAAGAGCCGCCGGTTAAGAAGAAGAACAAGATAACTATGTATGCTACAGTTATCGGACAGCCTGTACTTTTCATAGGAGAAGATAAGGGAATAGTCAGTAAGGGGATCATTAAAAGCCTCAGTGATATAGGATTTAAGATTATTTCGATAAGGGATGAGTTGGAAGAGATAGACAGGCACAAGAGGGAAGCGAGTCTGATATTATACTATCCGACGGGCGATGTGATACACATTAAACATATCGCTACCCGGCTTGCCGAGATCAGTCGTGATGAGAATAAGACGCTTTGTCTTACAGGAGAGCCCCTTGATATTTCATCGGCTCTTAAGTCGCATGACAGTCACTTTGTCAGTGCGGTATATCCACGCCCTGTCGATCATGAGAAGCTGACAACTGAAATGAAGAGGTTTGCTACAATGCAAACCGAGTATAACAGGATCAAGAATGTCCTGCTCATTGATGATGACACGGATTTTCTGAAGATCATAGCAAGTTGGCTGGAACAGGATTACGATATCGACTGTGCAAGCTCGGATAAAGATGCCATGTATTTCCTAAAGTATACCGTACCCGATCTTGTTGTGCTGGATGATGAACTGCAGGGATTAAGCGGTCTTGATATAATGCAGAAGATACGCGATGATTCAAGGACCAAACGGGTTCCGATCATCATCCTCTCCGAGAAGAACGACAGGGAAACTGTTATGAAAATACTGCTGCACAAGCCTGATGGGTACCTTCTGAAATCCATGCCGAAGGAGTCACTGCTGGAGGCGATCGACCGCTTTTTCGTGGGGAGTATACTTCAGAATCATTAAAGCTATGAGAATTTATCCGGTACAGCCCGTGATTGTGGTCATAAAAGAGTGCTCCTACAAGATATTGTGGGAGCCTTTTATTACGGATAAAAAAAGGAAGAAATGCTCTAAAAAAAGCTAAAAAAGGCATTGACAAGGCAAAATCTCAATGATATTATGTATAAGCTGTCGCGGTAAAAGACAGTGTATATCTGTGTGGAAACGCAGATACGGAACCTTGAAAATCTAATAGTATAAACCATCCCTGAAACTTGTCATAAGGGCGGACCACGAAGTGGTGGATTCCTTATGACATCATTTCAAAAGTTTAATTTTTTAAGCAGAACGACCCTAAAGTAAATTTAGGATCAAGGATAAGCTAGCTTATCCTGAGAATCAAACATTATAATTGAG
>JAFSZZ010000123.1 GCA_017458765.1 Lachnospiraceae bacterium
ATAATGGCGGGTGCGGATTCGTGTAAGAATCTGTACAGGCTCCTTAAGGGCGAGGTTTTAACATATAACGAAGATTACAGGGAGAATGTGACTTTCCTCAGGTTCGACAGCAGTATAATGTTGAATGAGGACATGGTACCCGAAAATGAAAAAGGCAGTTATATTTGATCTCGATGATACCCTGATATCAGAGGATGAATACATACGGAGCGGATTCACCGCAGTATCCCAGTTTTTAAGGGATATGTACGGGTGGGACGAGAGGATGACGGCGAGGCAGCTTTATGACCTCTATCTTGAAGACCCTAAAAATGTATTCAACCGTCTGCTTTCGGCGCATGATATCAGGTATAAGGACAATGAAATATTGGAGCTCGTTGAGGTGTACAGGGAGCATACTCCCAATGTGCATTTTTATCCTGATGTAAAGCCTGCTTTTTATTCACTTAAGGACAAGGGGATAAAGCTGGGGCTTTTATCTGACGGCTATGCGGTAACACAGCGCAAGAAGCTTACCGTTTTGGGCGTTAACGGTAAGAAAATGTTTGACAAGATCATCATTACGGATGAGCTGGGACGTGATTACTGGAAGCCCGATCCGAGGCCTTTTATAATGATGAAAGAAGCTTTTTTGGCGGATTGGAGCGATATGGTATATGTCGGGGACAATCCGGAGAAGGATTTCTTCATCGGGCGTGATTTTCCCATTGTGACCGTAAGGATAATGCGTGAGAACAGTGTATATGAAAACAGTCCGTACCGGGAAGGTTACAGGGAGACTGCAAGGATCAATTCTCTCGATGATATATTGAAGATAATAAAATAGAATATACAGAACAATAATGGACATATTATATCTGACTCTTAAAAATCCGAATCTTAAAGAAGCGGGGATATATCCTGATCTTATAAATGCCCTGACGGCAAAGGGACATAAGGTCACGATAGCCTTTGCGGACAGTCCCAAAAACACACCGCAAACAAAGCTTATAAATGAAAATGGTGTTCGCATCCTTAAAGTGGCTGCAGGTGAGATATTTGGCGTGAACTTTATAAAAAAGGGTATAGGAACACTGCTTTTGGAACCCAGACTAAGATCGGCAATAGCAAGGTTCCTAAAGGATGAGAAGTTCGATCTGGTGCTGTATGCCACTCCTCCGGTTACATTTGCGAATGTTGTGAAGTATTGCAGGAAGGCTTACGGATGCCGGTCGTTTCTTATGCTAAAGGACATTTTTCCGCAGAACGCCGTGGATATAGGACTGTTTCGTGAAGGAAGCCCGGTGCACGCATTTTTCAGGAGAAAGGAAAAAAAACTGTATTCGCTGTCTGACGTGATAGGATGTATGTCAAAGGCAAACATTGAATATCTTAAAAAGCATGATCCGGATATACCGGAGGATAAGGTCATCCTGTTTCCCAATACCATAAAGGTCCCTCCTCTTAAGGAAAAGGGACTTGAGGTGATCTCCGGGAAAAAGTTAAGGCTCGTGTTCGGAGGTAATCTTGGAAAGCCGCAGGCGATCGATTATCTGGTGTCGGTCATAAGATACGACAGATCCCCCGTATTCAATAAAGTGGAATTTATTTTTGCCGGTAACGGCAGTGAGAGTGAAAAGGTGCGGACAGCATGCAGTGAATGCGGCAATGCCACGTTTATAGAATATCTTCCGGTGGACGAATACAATGCTCTTATGGACAGCTGTGATGTAGGGATAGTTTCGCTTGATGTGAGGTTTACCATTCCCAATTATCCCTCCAGAACTTTGGGATATATGGCAATGGCAAAACCTATGATAGCATGTACTGATCCAAATACGGATGTAAGGCAGCTGGTTACCGAAGAAGCCGGTTGCGGTCTGTGGTGCCGGTCGGATGACGTGGAAGGATTCTGGAAATGTATTGAAGTTATGATGGACGAGAAAAAACGTAAAGCCATGGGCTTAAACGGCAGGAAATATTTGGAAGAGCATTTTGATGTAAGTGAGTCGGTCAGGCTGCTTGAACAATACGGCGGCGCGAACTTTCCTGCCGGTTTTTGAGATGACATATACGTATAAATGATCTGCGAGGTATGAAAATGAGTATATTTGACGGTAAAACATTACTTATAACGGGTGGAACGGGTTCGTTCGGGAATGCCGTGCTTAAGAGATTTCTTGATACCGGTATAAAGGAGATAAGGATCTTTTCGAGAGATGAAAAGAAGCAGGATGACATGCGTCATCAGTATAACAACCCGAAGATAAAGTACTATATAGGAAACGTAAGGGACATACAGAGCGTCAGGGACGCGATGCATGGCGTTGATTATATTTTTCATGCTGCGGCATTAAAACAGGTTCCGTCATGTGAGTTTTTCCCGATGGAAGCCGTAAGGACAAATGTTTTAGGTACGGATAATGTACTTACCGCGGCGATAGAAGCAGGCGTTAAGAAGGTTATCTGTCTGTCCACAGACAAGGCGGCATATCCCGTGAATGCGATGGGTACGAGCAAGGCCATGATGGAGAAGGTATTTGTTGCAAAATCAAGGACTGTGGATCCCGACAAGACGCTTATATGCGGGACCAGATACGGTAATGTTATGTGCTCCCGCGGCTCCGTTATACCGCTGTTCATCGAACAGATCAAAGAAGGCAGGCCGCTTACGGTAACGGAACCCAAAATGACAAGGTTCATAATGAGCCTTGAAGAAGCCGTTGAGCTTGTGATCTTCGCATTTGAAAATGCGCAGGCGGGAGATATCATGGTACAGAAGGCTCCGGCTTGTACGATAGAGGTGCTCGCACAGGCTGTTAAGGAACTGTTCGATGCAGATAATGAAATAAAGGTCATCGGCATAAGGCATGGTGAGAAGATGTATGAAACACTTCTTACCAATGAGGAGTGCGCAAGAGCAATGGATATGGGAAATTTCTTCCGTGTACCCTGCGATCAGAGGGATCTTAATTACGATAAATATTTCGTTGAGGGTGATCAGGAGAGGACCAAACTTACAGAGTTCAATTCAAACAATACAGAGATATTGAATGTCGATCAGGTTAAGGAAAAACTGCTGTCGCTTGAATATGTGCGTGATGAGATCGAGATGTTCAGGGAACAGATCAAGTGCTGAAAGAGGTAAGTATGAAGATACTTGTAACCGGAGCGAAGGGTTTTGTAGGCAGGAATCTGACGGCGGAACTGCGAAACCGTAAGTACGAGGAAATATATGAATATGATATTGATACCGATCCGTCGGAACTTGACAGGTTCGTTAAAGACTGTGATTTCGTATTTCATCTGGCCGGTGTGAACAGACCCAGGGATGAAGCGGAATTCATGACCGGTAATTTCGGCTTCACGGACACGCTCCTTAAAAAGCTTAAAGAAAATGAGAATAAGGCGCCGGTGCTCATCACTTCTTCGATACAGGCAGAACTTGACAATCCTTACGGAAAGAGCAAGAAGGCCGGCGAAGAGCTGATGTTTTCATACTCTGCTCAGACGGGTGCTCCCGTATATGTCTACCGTCTTCCGAATGTGTTCGGAAAATGGTGCCGTCCCAATTATAACAGCGCAGTTGCGACCTTCTGCAATAATATAGCCGCAGATCTTCCGATCAGGGTAAATGATGCGTCCGTGGTGATGAACCTTGTCTATATAGATGATGTGGTTTCGGAGTTCATAAATGCTCTTGAGGGCAGGGCAAACATTGTCGGAAGATACGGTGCTGTTCCGACGGTGCATACAACAACACTCGGGCATATAGTTGAAACCATAAAGTCGTTTAAGGAGAGCAGGAAGAAGCTTGAACTCCCAAGGCTTGACGATGCCCTTGAGAGTAAGCTGTACAGCACCTATTTAAGTTATCTGCCGGAGGATGATCTTGCATATCCTCTTAAGATGAATATAGATGAGAGGGGTTCGTTCACGGAGTTTATAAGAACACCCGACAGGGGTCAGGTGTCTGTCAATATAAGCCATCCCGGCATCACGAAGGGCAATCACTGGCATCATTCCAAGAACGAGAAATTCCTCGTGGTAAAGGGCAGAGGCTGCATCAGCTTCCGCAAATACGGTACCGAAGAGATAATCGATTACCATGTGAGCGGAGATGAACTTACCGTAGTGGATATACCGACCGGATACACTCACTGCATCACAAATGAAGGCGATGAGGATATGGTGACCGTTATGTGGGCCAATGAAGCATTCGATCCAGATAAGCCGGACACCTACTATGAACCGGTAAGATAAGGATAAGAAAATGGAAAAACTGAAATTAATGACAATAGTCGGGACCCGTCCCGAGATAATACGGTTATCTGCCGTGATAAAATGTGCGGACAGATACTTCGATCATGTTCTGGTGCATACCGGGCAGAATTACGACTACACGCTCAACCAGGTTTTTTTTGAAGATCTTAAATTGAGGGAGCCCGATCATTATCTTGATTCGGTCGGAGCCGATCTGGGTGAGACTATGGGCAATATCATAGCAAGATCCTATGCGCTTATGAAGGAAGTTAAGCCCGATGCACTCCTCATTCTCGGGGATACGAATTCGGCCCTGTCCGCGATAAGCGCCAAGAGGCTTAAGATACCCATCTTTCATATGGAAGCGGGAAACAGATGCTGGGACTGGAATGTATCCGAGATGATAAACAGAAAGATAGTGGACCATATATCGGACATTAATCTTCCTTATACCGAACATTCGAGAAGATATCTCCTGTCCGAAGGGATAGACGGCAAAACCGTATTTGTGACAGGTTCGCCGATGCGTGAGGTCCTGCGCGATCACATGGATGATATCCTTAAGAGCGATGTACTTTCCCGTCTTGATCTTGAGAAGAAAAAGTACATCCTTGTATCGGCTCACAGAGAAGAAAACATAGATATTGAAGATAACTTCATGGATCTAATGAATTCAATAAATGAAATAGCGGAAAAATATCAGATGCCGGTCATCTATTCAACGCATCCCAGATCGAAGAAGTTTATCGAGATGCGGAATTTTAAATTTCATCCGCTGGTCACGAATATGAAACCATTCGGATTCCTTGATTATAACATGCTTCAGATGAACGCATACTGCGTATTGTCCGACAGCGGGACATTATCCGAGGAATCGGCAATGCTTGGTTTTCCGGGAGTGCTCATAAGGACTTCGACTGAAAGACCCGAGGTACTTGACAAGGGTACGGTCGTTATAGGCGGTATCACGGGCTGCACGGTGGAACAGGCCACGGAACTTGCGGTAGCGATGTATGAGAATAAAGAAGAGACCGTAATGGCCGAAGATTACGCGGATACAAATGTTTCGGTTAAAGTCGTAAAGCTTATACAGAGCTATACTGATATAGTAAACAGAACAGTGTGGCTGAAACGGTGAGATATGAGGATCGTAGTAGACGATATTGCAGCAAGCAAGACGGGAGCGCTGTCCGTGCTCCGGGATTTTTATAACGCAGTCGCAGAATATGAAAAACCCGGGAGCGGTAATGAATGGATATTCGTTCTGGGAGATAAGCTGCTTGAAGAACGGGATAATATAAAGGTCCTTGTCAGGGATGATGTTAAGAGAAGCCGTAAGAACCGTCTTGTTTTCGATCTTAAGACGGGGGCAGAGTATTTTAATAGCCTTAAGCCTGACGTACTGTTTTCAATGCAGAACACACTGCCGCGCGGATACAGGGGGAAGCAGGTCCTGTATGTCCATCAGCCGTTAGGGTACCAGACATGGAAAAAGTTTTCTTTTTTCAAGCCGGAAGAAAGGGAATATGCAATATACCAGTACCTTATCGGCAATGTGATAGACTCGTCGGTAAAGCGCGCGGATAAAGTGATAGTCCAGACGGAATGGATGCGCCGTGCCGTGATCGGGAAGACGAAGATCCCTGAGGATAAGGTCATTAAGATCATGCCTGATATAGAGGTGCCTGAGAAGTATCGCGCTGCGGAACGAGATGGAAGTTCATTAGATAGCAATGTTATTAATAACGATGTTATTCATAAAAAGGACGCCGGTCAGTCGGGAGGATGCAGAGTCAGTAATAACAGGTTCTTCTATCCTTCAGGGGAGATATTATATAAGAACCATGGATCGATCATGGAAGCGGTTGGGATCCTTCTTGATAAGGGTATAACCGATTTTGAAGTATCATTCACACTCAACGAAGGAGATATCCCGTATCTTGACAGGTATCCCGGGTATGAACAGGTTAAGTATCTGGGACGCATTCCCAGAGACGAGGTATTTGAGCGATACAGGAACGATATCCTGCTGTTTCCGTCATATATAGAGACCTTTGGTTATCCTCCTGCGGAGGCGAGGGCAGCAGGCGGACTGATACTGGCTTCGGATTGTCCATTCTGCCATGAGGTACTTGAAGGATACGGGGGAGCACGATATTTTGATCCGTTTAAGCCCGGGGAACTTGCCTCTCTTATGGAGCAGGCGATGGACGGCAGGCTGTTTACGGATGCTTTAACGGAAAGCGCTGCTTATCACGATGACGGGGAGAGCAGCTGGTTTAGGATCATTGACGTACTGGAAGATATTGCGCGGGAAAGGTGACCGGCACCGGAACAATACAGAACATAATGGATAATGGTTTAAAAGCTAACGAAAAAAAAAGAATATGGTTTGCAGGTATATATTACATACTTGCGGTCCTGCTTTATGTATTTAATATGTTCATCGAGGCAGTACGTCCCGGTCTGTTCGCAACGGTCTTTATGTTTGGAGTTCTGGCTGAACTCATAATACGTAAGAGGCTTACATTTAAAGAATTTGCGGACAGGCTGGTTGCCGCTTATTTTTTATATAATGCACTCTCTGTTATCTGGCTTTTGAAGGGCGGATTGCCGGTGAGCGTGTATGAGCAGGAATTCATTGTTTCGCTCCTGCCCGTGATCTTCTACTTCGTGGGAAGGTCGTGTAATAAAAACGAGAATGAAAGATTTCTGAAAAATTTCATATACGCGGTTCTTATCCTCGGGATCCTCGGGATCGCTCTTCAGATAGCGATGCCGCAGTTCTATATTGATTATTCGTATAAGTTAAGCTTCGTTAGCAAGGCTGATGCCGAAACCTGCAGGGTCAGGATGGATTCGGTCGTAGGGAGCACTGTGCTCGGCTTTATATCGGTTGCCGCCATGCTCACATCAATACCTTTTATCATGGCAGGAAGTGCTGAAGATAATAAGAACGAAGAGCAGACAGGTAAGGATGAGACGGAATACAGACGTCTAAGGATATTTGGCATTTCAGCCCTCCTTATCAACATGATCGTTGCGTTTATGAGCAATCAGAGATCTGCAATGGTGGTCGCGATACTGGTTCTTATATATATAAATTATCTGCTGTTTTTTGTTTACAGACTGATAGATAAGAAGTATTTCATTGCAGAGCTGATAGTCGTTGCGCTTATCTTTACCGGATTGTGTATCGTTTCGATGGATACGGTCATGAAGATCTATTACCGGCTTGTATCACTTCCCGATGCTGTGGGTGAGAGGAGCGAGCAGTGGGTAGCTGCGGTTAATAACATGTACAGTACCTGGCTCGGAAACGGACTGGGTGCCAACGGTCACAGGGCCCTGGGTATAGAAGGAACGCATGTGATCGCAGACGGAGGCCTTGTTAAGATGTACTGTGAACAGGGAGTCTTCGGATTTTCGATGTTTATATATCTGGTCATATTGAGTTTCAAAAAGGGCATAAAAGAGATAAAAGAATACTGCGTTGAACTGGGTATCATAGCAGTTTCGATTCTGTCATCGGTGGGTTCGAATATCCTTGCGTTTCAGCTTACCACACCGATATTCTGGTATGCCGTGGGCCGAATATTTGCCGACAGCCCGAAGGAGGATAAGGGCAGCTTAAAAGATGAGGGTAATGTATGAAGGTAATGTGCATGTATCTTCCCCAGTATCATACCTTCCCGGAGAACGATGAATGGTGGGGCAGGGGTTACACGGAATGGACTGCGGTAAAAAGAGGGCGACCGCTCTTTAAAGGGCATATCCAGCCCAGAGTGCCGCTCGGCAACAGGTATTACGATCTTGTAAACGAAGGGGTGGAGACACTTAAGTGGCAGGCCGAGACGGCCCGAAAATACGGGATATACGGATTTTCCATATATCAGTACTGGTTCAGGGGAAGGCAGCTCATGCAGCGTCCCATGGAGATACTTCTTGAACATCCGGAGATAGACATAAATTACTGTATCTGCTGGGCGAACGAGAGCTGGACGCGGACCTGGTACGGCCTGAGCGAACAGGTGCTCATGAAGCAGGAATACGGAGAGGAAGAGGACTGGTATGATCATTTTGAATATCTGCTCAGATTCTTTAATGATAAGAGGTATATTAAAATAGACAACAAGCCGGTGCTCCAGATTTACAGGACCTTTGATATAGACTGTCTTGACAGGATGCTCAACTGCTTTAACAAGTGGGCAGAGGGAGAAGGATATGACGGGATCTATTTGATAGCCGGAAAAACAGCCGGCCCGCAGGAGACAAGATCCGGGCTTATAGACGGATATTATTACTTTGAACCGGGCTATACCCTCAAGCATGATTTTTCAAAATTGAATGAAATGAAATATAATGTGTCCGTTTTATGGAACACTATGCTCAATAAGATATTCAGGGAGAAAAGACTGGAAAGAAGTATTAAGGCATCATCGATACTTGACAGGATAAGGGACAGAAACTACGAAGAGAACGAATTCCCGGGACTTATACCGGACTGGGATAATACCCCGAGGAGGGATTACAAGGGGCTGGTATACAGAGAAACAGATCCGGAGAAGTTTGAAAAAGTATTGCGGGTGTTAAAGAGCAAAAAGGAAGGCCACAAAACGGATTTTGTATTCATCAATGCATGGAACGAATGGGGAGAGGGCGCTATGCTCGAACCGGATGAATACAGGAAATACGGGTATCTGGAGGCAGTAAGGAAAGTAGTCGGATGACATGGTATGGAAGATAAAGTCAGTGTGATCATAATCATATATAAGGTTGAAAAGTATCTGCGTGAGTGTCTTGAAAGCGTAGTCACCCAGACATATAAAAATCTTGAGATCATCTGCGTGGTCGGGAAGGGCGATGCGGAATGTGAGAAGATAGCGGATGAGTATGGAGCCAAGGATGACCGCATCAAAGTGATAAAGTCGGAGCCGAAGGGAACCGCGGATGCAAGGAACAGAGGACTTGATGCCGTTACCGGAGATCATATAGCGTTTGTTGACGGCGATGACCGTATCAGGGAAGATATGATAGAGGTCATGATAGGAGCGGCAAAGAAAAATGATGCCGATATTTCGGTTGTCGGCAAGTATTATCTGTATGAGAACTGTACCGACGGCAGTGAAGAAAACACGGAGCAGGTACTGAGCGTAAGTGATGCGTTTAAGGTGATCCTTTATCAGGAAGGTTTTTTCCTTCATTTATGGGATAAACTGTATAAGAAGGAACTGTTTGACGGGGTGAGGTTTCCGGAAGGCAGGCTTGTCGAAGACAGGCAGATGGCAGCCTCGATCTTGCTTAAGGCAAACAGGATAGTATATAACAGCGCTTCCAAGTATTACTTCAGGGTAAGCGAGGACAGCGGATCGAAGATAGAAGAAAACCTAAGGCTGTCTCTTAAGGCCGATCATGAGATCTGCGATCTCCTTCTTAAGCGGTTCGGAGATGATATAAGGCCGGCGGTCGGATTCTTTTTGGTAAACGAGAACCTCAGTGTGATACAGAACAGCTTCCTGTACGGGAATTTTTCAAAGGAACATGACAGGGAATATCTTGACTATGTACGAAAACACGCACGTGAGGTCAGAAAGGATCCCAGGGTTCCTAAGAGCCTTAAGATAAAGATGGATATGTGCAATATAAGTCCCATGTTATTTGAGAAGGTCACGCTGTCAAGAAGAAACAGGTTTGTTGCGGGCCACCGGGCCTTCAGGTCGGGCAATGACTGGGAGAGCACCTTTAAGGAGCAGGGCATCGGGAACTGAGAACCCGGTGAGGTATGGAACAGGATATAATGGAGATCACAGGTGAAAAAATAGAAAACAAGAGAGTTCTTTTCATATGCCGTGAGACATA
>JAFSZZ010000124.1 GCA_017458765.1 Lachnospiraceae bacterium
CTTGCAAACATCAAGTAACGGATAATGGATGAGTTTATAGAAAAACTTTGGGGCGTAAAGGCCGTAAGATATGTCTGCCTGGCATTACTTACGGCCATGGCCCTTGTTTCACTTATACAGGGTGTCAGAAACGCGGCAGAGCTCAGCCAGGATTTTCAGTGGGATGCGGCCAAGGCTTTCGGGATGCGTATAGATCCGTACGAATTATCTTTTGACACGCAAAAAGCGAAAGATTATCCGCCTCTTGCCGGGTTCTACGGCATGTTTGAAGACAAAGGGCTTAAGCAGCAGATGGAGGCAAACCAGTTCCCGTCGCTGCTCATACTTTTGATACCATATACGTTTCTGCCGCCGCTTGCGGCGAGATATGCTTGGATAATATCTAACCTGATATTTACCGCAGGCATTATTTTTCTGTTAAGGAGAACATTCTTAAAGGAAGCGGACAGGGATCTGTTTGCCGTGTTCATGCTTCTTATGATAGCGGGTACTCCTTACCGAAATCAGCTGGGAGTAGGCCAGCATACACTGTTTTCATTTTTCTTCTTTCTGCTGGCGGTTTGGTGTGAAAGCAGATATGATGGCCGGAAAGAGAACGGTGAAAAAGGAAGAGATCATAAAGTGTCTGTGGCATTGGTGATCTGCCTTTTTATCTGTTATTTCAAATATACGCTCACCGTTCCGCTGTGCCTGTATTTTGTGTATAAGAAGCGCTGGCCCGAGATCGTAATCTCAGCCGGGATGCATGTTGTACTGACTGCGTTTTCGGCGGTATGGCTCAGGGACAGCTTCATAAACATGATAGTAAAGCCTCTCAAGGTATCATCCGCACTTGCAGCGGAGGGTGGACTCGATCTCGGCGCACTGCTTAATGGATCATCTCTTGCATATGTTCTTGCACTGCTTATCATGGCAGGGCTGTTGACCATGGCGGTAAGGCTTTCGGCGAAGAGTAACGGAAATACCGGCGAGCGTATGGACGGTATATTTATAAGTGTCCTTATCCTTTGGTCACTCATAATAACGTATCACAGGACGTATGATTTTTTCGTGATGATCACAGTTCTTGCTTTTTTTCTTGCGCGTAAGAGAAAAGGATGGTTTAAGGCAGGATATGCCGTGACACTTGTATCGGTATTTTTCATACTGAGGGTATTTTCGGAATCGGATGCGTCGAGGATCGCGATCGGTGCGGTTTATTATCTGTTCACCATAGCGGTTACGGTGTCCGCAGTCAGGGATATGAAGGACGAAGGCAGTAACGGATCATCATAAGATATATCAGTATTTTTGGATCAAGAGAGTTTATTTAAATGGATAATACGAACAACAAGGACAGCCTGTATATAGTGATACCGGCTTACAATGAAGAAGCGAACATAAGGCAGGTCGTAGAGGACTGGTATCCGGTCGTGGATATGAGAAGCGGAGAGAGCAGGCTGGTCATAGTAAATGACGGCAGCAGGGATAATACGCTGAGTGTTCTTAAAAGTATGCAGGCCGACCGTCCCAAGCTTATTGTGCTCGATAAGGAAAACGGCGGGCACGGTTCAACGATATTATACGGGTATCATTATGCACTCGGGCATGGTGCGGAATATGTGTTCCAAACAGATTCCGACGGACAGACTTTTGCATCGGAATTCGATCAGTTCTGGGATGAACGGAGCAGATATGATATGCTTATCGGATATCGCAATCACAGAGAAGACGGGTTCTCGAGGATTGTTGTGACAAAGGTGCTCAAGCTTGTCATAAGGCTGTGCTTCCATGTTAAGGTAACGGATGCCAACACGCCGTACAGACTGATGAGGGCATCGACGCTCAGGGAAGAGATAGGGCTTATCCCCAAGGATTTTTTCCTTTCGAATGTTCTGATAACCGTACTGTTTACTCGCCATTTAAGGAGCATTAAGTATATACCGATAACATTCAGGCCGAGGCAGGGCGGTGTCAATTCGATAAACTTAAAGAGGATATTTAAGATAGGCCGGCAGTCCCTTAAGGATTTCAGGGAACTTAACAGAAAAATATAAGAGAGGGAGTATAATTTCGGATGACAGAAACAGAAAACAAAGATGAAGGAAAAAAGAAACTCTTCACCCAGATAATCCGGTTTGGTTTTGTCGGGGGAACATCATTTATAATAGATTATCTTATAACACTCGGGGTTTCCGTTATATGCCGAAAGGCAGGGATGGATGTTACAGTTGTAATGCATCTGAAACCTCCGTTTGTTTCCGTTATATACCGAAAGGCAGGGATGGATGTTGCGAAGGCAGCCGCGGTAGGCGGCCTGTTCGGTTTCGTGATATCCCTTATTTATAACTACTTCATGAGCATGAAGTTTGTTTTTGAACGAAGGGATGACATGAACCGGAAAAAGGAATTCATCATCTTTACCGTGCTGTCACTCATCGGGCTGGGACTTAATGAACTGATACTGTATTTCGGTGTTGTAGTATGCGAAAGGGTGGTGCCGGCTATAGTGGATGAGCATCCTTCGCTTATAACAACTCTTGTAAAGATGTTTGCTACGGGTGTGGTCATGGTATATAACTTCATAAGCAGGAAGATGACTCTTGAAAAGAAACAGTGAAAAACAGAAGGTGAGATCCAAATGAGTGTAAAAAAATACAGCGCTCGTACAGGACTGCTGTTTGTACAGATAATATGTATATTTTTGCTTCAGGGATGTTCTGGTAAGAATGCAGATAAGGCAGTTGTTGAGCAGCCTGTGGAGATCGTAAGTGATAACTTTGAAGTATCGGAAGATAGGGCTGTTGCAGAGGAGCCTGTTATTGAAGAAGATGCAGATCCCACAATGATGAATGTCGAAACGGAGGAGGCGGTCGCATATTCGTCCATACCTGCCATGACGGACGACAGCGAGGAGGATGTCAGAGCCGTTGTTGATGAGCAGGACAAGGTGCTGCGTACCGAGGACGGCAAGATCATAGTAGACCTTATCATGTTCATGGGCCAGAGCAATATGTCAGGGACAGGCGGCAATGCGAAATATGCACCGGAGGTTCCCGAAGGACACGGCTATGAGTTCAGGGCAATATCCGATCCTACCAGACTCTATCCGATAGAGGAGCCCTTCGGATTATATGAGAATACACCCGGAGCCATTGAGGATATGCCCATAGCCAAGAACGGCTCGCTTGTTTCAGCTTTTGCAAATAAGTACTACGAGCTTACCGGTGTTCCGGTGGTTGCGGTTTCGGCTTCATCAGGCGGACGTGATACGGATTACTGGATGAGTAAGAAGGTGGTCGATGATTTTTCCGAGAGGCAGAAGAGGGCTCAGGTCTGGCTTGAGAGTAACAATTATTACATACGCAAACAGTATGTTATCTGGCTTCAGGGTGAGTCGGATGCGGAAGACGGACTTACTACCGAGCAGTACAATCAGAACATGGATAATATAATCCGTCCGCTGTTCATAGGCGGAGTCCAGAAGGTTTTCATGATAACTCCGGGACGTACGCTTACCGGTAAATATTTCTATGACAGTATCGTATATGCACAGATCAAGATGTGCAGGGACAGCGGTTATTATGCGCTTGCAACGACCGTACTGAATTCCGTCAGTACCGAATATATGATAGACGAATTCCATTATAACCAGTCGGTATTAAACGTTACGGGAAGTGAAGCGGCGGAAAGCGCGGCATACTATACACTTAACAGGAAGGAAAAATGCCTGTACAACTACAGAGATGAGAATGTATATATCCCTGATGGTTTTGAATATACGGAAGACGAAATGAATGTCACACCGGTGGATCACAACAATAACGGTGATTTTGTGAGGTATGAGAATGGATAAGATACTTGCCTTTATTCCCGCATATAACTGCGAGAAACAGATCGTCAGAGTACTTAAGCAGTTTGATGATGAGATCCTTAAGTACATTTCGGAGATAATAGTTGTCAACAACAGGAGCACAGACAATACCGAAATGGTTGTTGCGGCCTTTATAAAGCAGCATCCCGAAATCCCGATAAAGCTCCTTCGCAACAGGGAAAATTACGGCCTTGGCGGATCTCACAAGGTGGCTTTTGACTATGCGATGAAGAACGGTTTTGACTACTGCGTGGTACTTCACGGGGATGATCAGGGATGCATAAGGGATTTCCTTCCGGTATTTGAGAGAGGATATTATAAAAAGCATGACTGTATCCTCGGTGCGAGGTTTATGAAGGGTTCGAAACTTCAGGGTTATTCGGCGTTCAGGACATTCGGAAACATTGTGTATGACTTTCTGTTTGCTGCGGTAGTAAAGAAGAAGATATACGATCTGGGTTCAGGCCTTAACATGTATAAGGTTTCAATGCTCAAGGACAGATTTTACAGGAAGTTTCCGGATAATCTGATGTTTAATTACTGTATGATACTGGCATCGGAGTACTATGGGCATGATATTATGTTTTATCCCGTATCATGGCGGGAAGACGACCAGGTCAGCAATGTAAAGATGGTGAACCAGGCGGTCAGGGTACTTAAGATGCTTAAGGATTATAATTACTATCCGGAAGTCATAACCGCAGATTACAGGGATGTCCCGGTAGATTCATATGAGGCGGATGTGATTGCGTGATAGCGGAAGGTGAAGGATGTTTTCGATCGTTAAGTTTGTAACAGGCGGGATTTTGTGTATATTGTGGTTCGCTGTCATCCATGTCCTTAAGCTGTTCCGCATGTATCTGGTGCTGATGGAACAGAAGACGGGATTTGGACGTTTTGTTTTCGCATACTGCAGAACTACTCTGGCCAACCTTATCATACCGTTCAAAATAGGCGAGATATACAGGATGATCGTGTTTTCGAAGATCACAGGGAGCGCAGGCATCGGTGCGGCAGGCGTTATAGTCGACAGATTTTTTGATACGATGGCACTCGTACTTATACTTCTGCCACTGCATGTTCTCAATCCTTCGAAGATATCCGCGGTATCCGTATTCCTTGCAGTGTTTGTCGCGGTCACTATTTTTGTGTATATGATATTTCCGTCGGCATACAGTAACCTTAATAAGTATATAATCATGAACCGTGATTCGAAGAATTCCATGACGGTACTCAAGTGGCTTGAAGTCCTGAATTCAGGTTATGAATATATAAGGAGACTGGTTCGGGGGAAGTATGCTCTCATTCTGCTTATGTCCTTCGGAGCGTGGGTGCTTGAAGGAGGGCTTTTGTATATAATCGCATGGATGTTTGGGATAGATTACGATGCCGGAGTTTTTTCGGATTATATAACATCGATACTGTCAACATCTTACAGCGAACTGCAGGCAAAATATACACTGTTCTCGATCGTGCTGATGGCGGTGTTCACGCTCGTGTCGGGAGTGACGGTACTTTTTTCGGTTAAGGGAAGAAAAACCGGAAACAGATAAAGAACTGGAGAACATTCGGATGAAAAAAGTGATAATAATATATGACGATTCGAGAAAACCGGGACCGGAGATAAGCGCGATCACGGGTAAGAAGAGTTATGGTAATACCATCTTCAAGAGACGTTCCCTTATGGAGTGGAGCAGGCTCAAGCTGCCGGATGATATAGTGGAGAAGTTTATCACCGCATCGGAAAATGTGAGAGAAGTATTAACCGGGCTGCCCGATAAGTGCAGCGTTTTCAAGTTGTATTCGGATCAGCAGATAACCGATGAAGCGGCAGTGAAGGTTCTGCTTGAAAAATCCACATATGCCAAGGAAAATTATACGGTTTACTGTAACGGAAGAGCAGCAGCGGTCATATATCCCGATGTAAAGGCTTACTTTTTGCAGGAGAACACCGGGGACGAGGACACATATGAGAGGATAGAGACTGCGGCTTTTGCCGATCTGTCGGATCCGGCGGTATTCAGGAATTTTATCACAAGCGGATTTGACGCACGTTTCTTCAATGCACTCGCAGGCGATGAATACACAGTCATAAAAAGCTCGGATAATGTTGAGAAACTCAGGAAGGAATATAAATATTTTACATTACTCCCTCCCGAGATGAAACAGTGGTTCGGAGTGGTTTATGATTATGAGGAGACAGGCTCAAAAGCCTCATACAGGATCGAGCGCTACCATATGACCGACCTCGCACTGAGATATGTTCACGGTGCTATTGATGAAGAAGAGTTCAGGGCAGTTATGGAGATACTGTTCCATTTTATCTCCATACGCAGGACGAAGCAGGTATCTCAGGAGGAATATGAACAGAATGCCGTGGCTTTATATCTTGATAAGGTTGATGCAAGGATAGCCTCCCTTAAGGAGCATGAAGGGTATGAAAGGTTAAATGCCCTTATCGCATCGGGCACCGGGTACCGGGATATAGATCAGATCATTGAAAAATACAAAGAACTGTATGAAAAGATCACATCCGGGAGGAAATTCATGAACCTTCTCGCGGTGGGACACGGGGATCTGTGCTTTTCAAATATACTGTACAATCATGATGCAAGGCTTCTTAAGCTCATAGATCCAAAGGGCGCGGAAGAGCCCGATGAGATGTTCATGAATCCGTATTATGATGTGGCGAAGCTTTCGCATTCGATCTGCGGGTCATATGACTATTTTAACAGTGATCAGTATGAGATAGTCATGGATTACGATCTTAGACTGTCACTTAAGATCGATGCGGATAACGGGAAGTATATCGGGATATTCAGGGATTATCTTAAAAAGAACGGATTTGACGTAAGGCTTATCAGACTGTACGAAGCGTCTCTGTTCTTATCTATGCTTCCCCTTCATATGGACAGGGAGAAGAAGGTGTTAGGTTTTATCTTAAATGCGACAGATATACTTGAAGAACTTGAAAACATTAAATGATCGGAGAAGAAATGGATAACGACAGACTGACATTCATATTTGATATAGACGGAACATTATGTCCGATAAAGAAGAAGGATGAGAAGTACGAGGATCTGATACCTTATAAGGAAATGGTGGACAGGATCCGTGAGTATAAGGAGCAGGGAGCAAAGATAATCCTTTATACTTCCAGAAACATGAATACATATAAGGGGAATATCGGACTTATAAACGCAAATACCGCGAAGGTCATACTTGAGTGGCTCGAAAAATGGGACATACCCTATGATGAGATAATTTACGGCAAGCCGTGGCCGGGACATAACGGATACTATGTGGATGACAGGACGGTGAGGCCGGATGAATTCTTAAAAAGGACACCGGATGAACTGGATGAGATATGCAAGGCGAGCAGATGTAAGGATAAATAAGGAAAATTGACGCGATGGGACGCAGTGACAGGTTCAATAAATTCAATATTAAGAGAGGCATAAGTTACTTTAAGCGTAACGGTGTGAAGAAGACCTGCTATAAGGTACTCGAACGACTTGAACGGGACAGGAACGAAGCGGATTATAACGAATCCGTAATGCATGCACGTCCGACTGCTGAGGAACTTGATAAACAGAGGAACAGAAAATTTTTCCACAGCTATAAATTCAGCATACTTGTACCGGCCTATGAAACAGAACCGGAATACTTAAGACAGATGCTCAATTCCGTGGCCGGTCAGACATATCAGAACTGGGAACTGTGTATAGCAGACGGAAGCGGGAGCGATAATGTACAGAACGAGGTCAATGAGTTCAAAAGCTGTCTTACACTTGAAATGTCTGCCAGGGTCAAGTATCAGAGGCTCAATGCCAACCGCGGGATATCGGGCAATTCAAACGGTGCGCTGGTAATGGCGACCGGTGATTATGTAGGGCTTCTCGATCATGATGATGTTCTGTCGCCGGATGCTCTGTATGAAGTAATGGAAGCGCTTGAGGCCGGGATGGAACGGGACGGGAATATTTATTCGAGCAGATATAAAGCGGTCTATTCCGATGAAGATAAGATAAATGCCACGGCTACGAGATACTTTGATTATCACAGAAAACCCGATTATGACATAGATTTTCTGCGGAGCAACAATTATATCTGCCATCTGTTCATGGTGAAGACTTCGATTGCCGTTAAGTCGGGTGGTTTCAGGAGTGAATACAACGGAGCGCAGGATCATGATTTCATATTCAGGTGCCTTGAACAGCTTAAGCCGGATGAGATATACCATATCCCTAAGGTCCTGTATCACTGGAGGTCTCATCTGTCTTCAACCGCCGAGAATCCGGACAGCAAGTTATATGCCTACGAAGCCGGCAAGAAGGCGGTGCGCGATCATTTAAAGCGCCTTGATATAAAGGCGGAAGTGACGGATACACCGCATCTGGGGTATTACAGGGTAAAATACGAAAATGACGGAAAGACCGTTAAGATAATGAGCCCAAAGGAGTGGGAGGGTATCACGGGAGATACGCTCGATGATATAAAAGAAGACTTTATAATGGTTATCGATCCGGAGCTTAAACCGCTTACCGATGATTATATAGACGAACTTGCGGGAGTTTTGTCGCGTGAGGAGGTCGGAGCGGCCGGCGGGAAGATCTACGATAAGAACGGGCGGATAGAGAGCGCCGGTTATTCCTTTGATGAAGCCGGAAAACTGCAGCCGGATTTCAAGGGGATGAACGGGAATTTTTCCGGATATCTCCACAGGGCATCGGTACAGCGAAGGACAGACGGTCTGTCGAGGGACTGTATGATGATAAAAAAGGACGCGATCGTATTCGACACAAAGGCTTCAATGTCGGATAAGTTCATAACGGTTTACGATCCTTTTGCGGAATTTAAGAGAAAACAGGGTTGATCAGGGACGGGACATATGGCAGAAGTATCGGTTGTCATTCCTAATTACAACGGAGAAAAATACTTAAGGGACTGTCTTGATTCCCTTAATGAACAGACGTTTAGGGACTTTGAGCTTATTGTTGTCGATAACGGTTCGGAAGATGACAGTGTGAAGATCGTAAGGGACCGTTACCCACAGGCGCGTATTGAAAGACTTGATAAGAATTACGGTTTTTCAAGGGCTGTAAATGACGGCATTAAAATGGCCAAAGCTCCATATGTTATACTTCTGAATAATGATACAAAGGCGGATAAGGACTATATAAAGGAACTGTACCTTGCGATAACGGGGGATGAGAGGATATTCTCCGTAAATCCCAAGATGCTCCAGATGTATAAACCCGGACTTATTGATTCGGCGGGAGACATGTATTGCTGCCTGGGATGGGCATTTGCAAGGGGTAAGGATTCCTCCGGGCAGGCGTATGATAAACGAAGAGATATCTTTTCGGCCTGCGCAGGAGCAGCTATATATAGAAAATCCGTGTTTGATGTGATAGGATATTTCGATGAGAAGCATTTTGCCTATCTTGAAGATGTGGATGTGGGATACAGGGCAAGGATAAACGGTTACAGGAATGTTTATGAACCGCGGGCGGTAATTTACCATGCGGGCAGCGGGATGAGCGGTTCGAGGTATAATACATTCAAGATAAACCTTTCATCGCGCAATAATGTATATATGGCATATAAGAACATGCCCCTGCTTCAGCTTATACTGAACCTGCCGTTTCTTATCCTGGGCTGTCTTGTAAAAACGCTTTTCTTTATAAGAAAGGGTGAGGGCAGGACCTATGTCAGGGGACTTTTTAAGGGTATTTCGATGTGTGCCGAGGGTACGAAATATCCGTACAGGAACGGAAATCTTATGAACTATGTAAGGATTCAGCTTGAGTTGTGGAGAAATACCGTAATAAGATTTCTCCCGTAATAAACAGAGATACCGCTTACTTTGGGATACGGACAGGACATTTATTATGATAAAGGATAACCAGAGGATCTTTAACAGGATACATATAATTCTTGACGGACTGATAATAGCCGGCAGTTACTGGTTTGCATGGTGGCTTAAGTTCAAGAGCGGGTTCATTGACTATAACATGAGCCTTCCCACGAGTTATTTCAGGAGGGTAATGTATTTTGTCGTCCCTTCATACCTGCTGCTCTATTACTTTTGCAACCTGTATAACAGCAAGAGGGCATCGGGACGTAAGAGGGAACTCTATAACATCATAAAAGCAAATACCATAGGGAGTCTCGGACTTATCGTGGCTATGTACATGATGGGGCAGACGCATTTTTCGCGTGAGATGATATTCATCTTCTGGTGTGCCAACATTTTCTTCGAGACACTTATACGGAATATCATAAGATATCTTCTCAGGTTTTTCAGAAAGAAGGGCTATAACCTTAAGTATGTGCTTCTGGTCGGATATTCAAAGTCTGCGGAATCATACATAAACAAGATAAGGCTGAACCCGTAGTGGGGTTATGTTGTGCGCGGTATCCTCGACGATCATGTTGAGCGCGGTACGATGTACAAGGGCGTCAAGGTAATGGGTGTAATAGATAACCTTGAGATGATCCTCGAAGAAAACAAGCTGGATGAGATCGCGATAACCTTAAGCCTTAAAGAATACGGCCGTCTTGAGCATATAGTGAACATGTGTGAGAAGTCGGGTGTCCACACGAAGTTCATCCCCGATTATACCGGGATAATCCCTAACAAACCTTATACGGAGGATCTGCAGGGACTTCCGGTTATAAACATAAGACACGTGCCGCTGACAAATACGGTAAACATCGTAATGAAGAGGATCGTGGATATAATCGGTTCTTTCTGTGCGATAATAATCGGTTCTCCGATAATGCTGTTCTGCGCAATAGCGATCAAGTTCAGCAGCCCTGGACCCGTGATATTCGTGCAGGAGAGGGTGGGTCTTCACAATAAGCCGTTTAAGATGTATAAGTTCAGGACGATGAAGGCTCAGGAGGATAAGGACGAAAATGATGAGGATAACGGTTGGACGGTAAAGGATGATCCGAGAGTAACGAGTATAGGACGATTCCTTCGTAAGACCAGTCTTGATGAGCTCCCGCAGCTGTTCAATGTGTTGGTCGGGAAGATGAGCCTTGTCGGACCGCGCCCTGAGAGACCCATGTTCGTTGAGCAGTTCAGGGAGACGATACCCAGGTATATGATAAAGCATCAGGTGCGTCCGGGTATGACCGGATGGGCCCAGATAAACGGTCTTCGCGGAGATACATCGATAGAGAAAAGGATAGAGTATGATCTGTATTATATAGAGAACTGGACAATGGGTTTTGATATTAAGATACTCTTCCTGACCATTTTCAGGGGATTCATAAACGAGAATGCATATTAACGGAATAGACATAGTGATCCCGGTCTATAAACCGGACGATAAATTCAGGGCACTGCTAAAGGGTCTTGCCGTGCAGACTGTAAGACCGGATAAGATCATCATAATGTATACCCGCAGGGATGAGGGAGATCATTTTGCACCTGAACTTATAGAGCTTGCAATGGCGGCGGGAGATACCACGGTCATCGAACTTGACAGAAGTGAGTTCGACCATGGCGGTACAAGGGCAGAGGCCTTTAGGCATTCCACAGCCGATGTGATCATAACTATGACGATGGATGCAGTCCCGTATGATGACAGCCTCATAGAAAACCTCACAAGGCATATGTTAAACCCGACTGTGGGAGCAGCTTACGCAAGACAGATGCCGGCGGAAACATCAAGCCTTGCGGAGAGGTTTACAAGAAACTTTAATTATCCCGATGAAGAGATATGCAAGAGCGCGGGTGACCTCGAACAACTTGGGATAAAAACATTTTTCTGTTCCAATGTGTGTGCGGCATACGGACGGGATGTATATGAAAAACTCGGAGGCTTCATAAAGCGCACGATCTTTAATGAGGACATGATATTTGCCCATAAGCTTATCATGAACGGATATAAGATATATTATGAGTCGGATGCGAGAGTCATCCATACGCATGATTACAGTGCGCTTCAGCAGCTTCACCGTAACTTCGATCTTGCCGTTTCGCAGGCGGAGCACCCGGAAGTTTTTGAGGGGATATCGTCTGAATCGGAGGGGATGAAATACATTAAGCAGGCAGCACACTTTTTTACCGAAAATGGAAAGGGATATCTGATAATCCCCTTTGTGTGGAACTGCTGTTTTAAATATCTGGGTTACATACTGGGTAAAAATCATAAAAAACTGCCCGCTTTTATGATTAGGGCACTCGCCATGAACAAGGGATATTTCGATAAGAGAGATTAACAGGGAGATCATAATGGCTGATATTAATAACAACAATAATAATGACGGAGAATATGAAGTATACTGCCAGATGTGCAGACGCAGCAAGAGCCAGGTCAGGGATATGTTCAAGCTGTTTGACGGTATGTATATCTGTTCCGATTGTATGCATAAGACAATGGATACGATGGGACAGTTCGGCTTTTCGCCGATAAATCCGTTTGGCATGGGAACCACTCCGGGAGCGAGCAATGGCAGCATCAACAGCGGAACACCGCTCGGGAGCATTTTCGGAGATCTTAATCAAAATTCCAAGGATGAGCTTAAGAAGACTTCCGGGAGCGAAGATAAGGATACGGATAAGGATAAGGATAAGGCCGATGTTACTGTAGAAGACGTACAGGGAGATGATGAGAAAAAGGAGGGCGATGATGCACCTTCAAACGATCAGGGTAATCCGCTCCAGGGTTTTCCGGGGATAAGTTTTCTTAATATGGCGGATATCCCGGGGCTGTTCGGCCAGAAGACAAAAGTTAAGAAAAAGACCAAGAGAACAACGCCTCTCATTGACCTGAGCAAGATACCACAGCCGCATAAGATAAAGGAAATGCTGGATGAATATGTGATAGGCCAGGAAAGGGCCAAGAAGATAATTTCGGTCGCCGTATATAATCACTATAAGAGGGTGGTTTCCGAAGAGCAGAGAGCGGATAAATACGGGGAGCAGTTTAAGAACGTAGACATAGAAAAATCAAATATGCTGCTCATAGGCCCTACCGGCTGCGGTAAGACATATCTGGTAAAGACACTTGCGAAGCTTCTTGACGTTCCGCTTGCGATAGCGGATGCAACATCGCTTACCGAAGCGGGATATATAGGTGATGATATCGAGAGTGTTGTCAGCAAACTGCTGGCCGCTGCGGATAATGATGTCGAGAAGGCTGAAACGGGGATCATTTTCATAGATGAGATAGATAAGATCGCCAAGAAGAAGGACACGCACACAAGGGATGTCTCGGGTGAATCGGTTCAGCAGGGTATGCTTAAGCTCCTTGAGGGAAGCGAGATAGAAGTTCCCGTCGGGTCCAATTCCAAGAATGCGATGGTCCCGCTTACCACGATAAATACCAAGAATATCCTGTTCATATGCGGAGGAGCATTCCCGGATCTTGATGAGATAATAAAGCAGAGGCTTAAGAAACAGACATCGATAGGTTTCAATGCGGAACTTAAGGATGCTCTGGATAAGAAAAAGGACATCCTTAAGGAAGTGACGGTCGATGACATCAAGAAGTTCGGGATGATCCCTGAGTTTGTGGGCCGTCTTCCGATAATCGCGACACTTGAAGGATTAAACGAAGACATGCTCGTTGAAGTCTTAAAGGAACCTAAGAATGCGATAATAAAGCAGTATCAGAAGCTGCTTGCGATGGATGAGGTGGAACTTGAATTCGATGAAGAAGCCTTACATGAGATAGCAAAGAAGGCGCTTTTAAAGGATACGGGTGCAAGGGCACTGCGGTCGATAATCGAAGAACTGATGCTGGATATCATGTATGAGATCCCAAAGGATGATAACATAGGCAGGGTAACGATCACGAAAGATTATATTCTTGGGACCGGAGGACCTATCATAGACTTAAGGGGCGGCGATATGAGTTTTTCGGAACGCGACAGGCTTAAGATAGCGGCGGAGGGCTGATCATGCTGTTTTCGACAGCCGCATTTGCGGTTTTTATGACCGTCACATTTCTTGCATACTGGCTGCTCCCGCATAAGTACAGATGGATATTTATCCTTATGGCAAATGCGTGGTTCTATATAAGCTATGATGTAAGATATCTTGCGGTCATCCTCGTGACGATGCTTGCCTCATATATATGTGCGATCCTTATTGAGAAGCAGGATGTCATAAAAAAGAAGAAGATAATAATGGCGACAGGGGTAGTGGTGACATTATCCCTGTTGCTTGTGTTTAAATATCTTAATTTTGCCCTCTACACGGTGGCTAAGGTCTTAAACAGGCTCAGCATTCCGATGCAGGAGACAACACTGCGCCTTATAATGCCGGTCGGAATATCCTTCTATACGTTCATGGCAGTCGGATATATCGTCGACGTTTACAAAGGGAAAACGCAGGCGGTAAGACATTTCGGAAAATATGCGATCTTCGTTTCGTTTTTCCCGAATATCTCATCGGGTCCCATTGAACGGGCGGAGCATTTTATCCCGCAGATAGATAAGGAAAAAACTTTCGATTACGATTCCGTTGTTTACGGTGCAAGGCTTCTGCTGCTCGGACTGATAAAGAAGATCGTCATAGCGGATATGATGACAAAATATGTTGATGAAGTGTTCAACAAGGTCCCGCAGCATCAGGGGATTTGCTTTGCATGGGCGACGCTTCTTTATACCTTCCAGATATACTGTGATTTCTCGGGATATTCGGATATGGCGATAGGCGTTGCAAGGATGCTCGGCTTTGATCTCCTTACGAACTTCAGACAGCCCTATCTGTCTTCAAGCATCAAGGAATTCTGGGGACGCTGGCATATCTCACTGTCAACGTGGTTCAGGGATTATGTGTATATACCTTTGGGCGGCAACAGGTGTTCAAAGACGAGGAGAGACTTAAACCTGCTCATAACCTTTTTGTGCAGCGGTCTCTGGCACGGAGCAAGCCGGACCTTCGTACTGTGGGGCGGGATCCACGGGATCTGCCAGATCATTGAGAACAGGATAAAAGAGGCGACCGGTCTAACCAGGGAAAAAGAAAAAGCACTGACCAGGCCGGTCAAAATGCTGCTGACACTGCTTACTTTCTGTATTGTAAGCTATGCATGGATGTTTTTCAGGGCAAACTCGATATCGGAAGCTTTCTACATAGTGCGCAGCATGTTCACCGATCTTTCGATAAGCGGGGCGATGGAGCAGATGACAATGAGCGGAAGATCTGTCGTAAAGACAACGCTTGCGATAATCCTTCTGATCATATTCGATCTGTTCAACGAGCGAAAGGATATGCTCATGCAGCTTAGCAGGCTGAAGGCACCGCTCAGGTGGGTGATCTACATAGTGTCCGCCATAGTGGTGATAGCTCTTAAGGTCAATAATCAGTTTGCACAGGAGTTTATTTACTTTAAGTTCTAATGTGGATTATGTATCGGATAGGGAAGACTGTCAGGCAGGGAAGGAGAATGGCCCGAAATGAAAGATTACGACATGCAGGAGAAGATCGGGGAAATAGAGGAGGTCATACGGAAGGGACCGTATAAAGATGACTGGGCTTCACTGTCATCTTACAGGGTTCCCGAGTGGTATGAGAAGCTCCGTTTCGGGATCTTCATACATTACGGACTTTTCACGGTCCCTGCCTTTGATACGGAGTGGTATCCGAGGATGATGTATGTAAGGGATTCCAAGGCATATGAGCATCATATTTTGACTTACGGCAAACATACAGAGTTTGGCTACAAGGATTTTATCCCGATGTTCAGGGCGGAAAATTTTGACGCGGACAGATGGGTGGAGATCTTTACGAGATCCGGAGCCCAGTATGTCATCCCCGTTGCGGAGCATCATGACGGATTCCAGATGTACGGGTCCGAACTCTCGTCATATAATGCGGTCGATATGGGGCCGCGTAAGAATATAATAGGAGAACTTAAGAAGGCTGTAGAGAAGGCAGGCATGATCTTCGGTACCTCGTCACACAGGATAGAGCATTATTTCTTCCTCGGTGAAGGACGGGATTTTGACAGCGACATTAAGGGAGAGTTCAGGAGAGGCGACATGTACTGGCCGTCGGTCAAGGGACCGAAGGACTTTGATGCCTGTGACGGTGAGTGCCCGCCTTCTGAAGAGTTCATGCAGGACTGGCTTGTAAGGACCTGCGAACTGGTGGATAAGTATAAACCGTCGATCATCTATTTTGACTGGTGGATTCAGCGCGTGGAACTGAAGCCCTATCTGAGGAAATTCCTGGCATATTATTACAACAGGTCTTTAGAATGGGACAGGGCTGCGGTAGTGAACTACAAGCATGATGCGGTGCCTTTCGGAGTCGCGGTTCCCGATATAGAGAGAGGGCAGTTTGCCGCTCAGAAGCCTTACAGATGGCAGAGTGACACGGCTATGTGCTTCAATTCATGGTGCCATACCGTAAACAATAAATATAAGGAAGCGAAGGATATCCTGTGCGATCTTGTCGATATCATATCAAAGAATGGGACGATGCTTTTAAATATTGGGCCAAAAGAAGACGGAACGTTCACGGATGAGGAAACCGGGATCTTATCAAAGATAGGTGAATGGATGGAACTTAACCGTGAGGCTGTTTATGATACGGTCCCTTACAAGATCTACGGAGAGGGCCCTACGGCTGTGGCGGACGGCGGTTTCAACGACGGTAATGTAAAGGAGTTCACATCGAGTGATTTCAGGTTCCTTGCCGGGAACGGATGCATATATATCATAGCCTTAAGGCCGGCTGAAAACGGTGAATATCTTGTTAAGACATTTGCAAAAAAGCAGGGTGCTTTTAATGCTAAGATAGAGAGTATAACCTGCCCCGGCAGCAGGGAGGGACTTGAATACGAACATACGGCGGACGAACTTGCCATAAAGTATAACGCAAAGGATGAGATGCCTGTCGTATTCAGGATCGGGATCGCCTGACTATAGTTCGTAAGGCATAAGAAGAGAGTAATGGGTTGTAATGAAGAATAACGGTTTTGGAAAATTCGTGCTTAAGTTCGGGATATTTGCGGTGATAGTATTGGGCTTTTTTATCGTGATAAACACCACGATAGATCCGTACAATATTTTTCACTATGAGTATCCGAGGAACAACGGCATAGAGGCCAATAAGAATTTCATAAAGACAAGGTATCTTCTCAATCATAAGGATGAATTCGATTCGCTGCTGTTCGGATCGTCAAGGGCGGGATTTACGGATGTTGAAGCCCTGCCGGACGGAAAATACTACAATCTGTGTTCGTCGGAGGCTGTTCCCTACGAGCATGTCAGGCTCCTTAAGATACTGATAAAGCACGGGCTTGTACCAAAGAACGTGACCGTGATGATGGACGATATCTCCTGCTTTGTGGATCCTTCCATTCACGATCAGATGCTTTACCGCATACCTTATCCCGACGATACCATATCCTCGTGGTTTGACTTCTATGTAAAATACTGCGATATCCTTACGACCTGGGAGGCGTACAGGGAGGTTAAGGATTATGTGCCCGAGGACGGTGATTATACGGAGAGGTTCAGGCGGAGCGGTTCCGAACGTCTGACCGTACCGAGCAGTTTCCATGATGAGAACGAGGTCGGTTACTGGGCAGACTATTATGAACTGAGAACAGATGCCGTAATGGCAGATATCAGGGAACTTAAGCAGATCTGTGCCGAGTATGACATAAATTTAAGGATAATGACCAATCCGCTGTATTTTAAGACTTATCAGAGGGATATTGAAAACGGTTACATCGATTTTCTCTATGCGCTCGCGGGAGAAGTCGATTACTGGAACTTCAGCTCATTTTCGGATATTACGCTTAATGAGCACAATTATTACGAGACCAGCCATTTCATTCCGGCGGTTTCCGACATGATGATGGACGCGGTATATAACGGAAAAGTGGATCAGGGACTGTGGAACCAGGGCTTCGGTGTCAAGGTATCCGCAGACAACAGGGATGAGTTTATCTATTTCCTTAAATACCAGGCACAGGAGAGAGGGATAACCCTGCCGGAATGAAGGATGCATAAGCAGTCAACAGAGTTCCCTTATGATTCAGGACAGACAGTTATGGACAGGACAGGGATTAAAAAGATCATATTGTGCTGTTTGCTGGGGATTACCGCGCAGGTGTTTTCGAGTTATGCCCTCGGTTTCATTCTTGATATGATGCCGGGTGCCGCGGGGAGATATATTGCGGATACGGAGAACCTGTTTAAGAATGATGCGGTCACGATCCTGAGGGTGGCGGTTCTGTTTCCGGTCCTGGAGGAGCTTATCTTCCGGTTCCTTATTTTAGGGCTGTTAAGGCGATATGTTCCGTTTATTGCCGCGAATCTGATGCAGGCCGCGCTGTTCGGGATATACCATATGAATTTGGTTCAGGGGATATACGCATTTTTATTGGGACTTCTGATCGGATATCTCATGGAAGAGTCACAGACCATACTTGCATGTTTCGGTTTTCATATCGTATTCAATATTTCGGGGCTGCTCCTTGACGATCTGGCAGGCGACGATATCTCAAGGATCGTCTGTGCCATGATAATGGCCGCAGCGCTTGCCGCAAGCATACTGCTGTGCTTAAGGATAAGATTTTACTCGATTCATTGCAACGAATGATTTTAAATGTTATAATAAATCAAATACTCGAAAGGGGTGACCGGCATGAAATTTGTAATTGTTGGTAAGAACATTGATCTAACGGAAGGCTTGAAGAGTGCAGTTGAGGATAAGATAGGAAAGCTTGAGCGTTACTTCACACCGGATACGGAGGTTCATGTTACATTAAGCGTTGAGAAGGATCGGCAGAAGATAGAGGTAACCATTCCCGTTAAGGGAAGCATAATCCGCTCCGAACAGGTCAGCAACGACATGTATGTATCAATCGATCTTGTAGAGGAGATCATCGAGCGGCAGCTGAAGAAGTATAAGAATAAGATAGCGGACGGTAAGTTCGGCTCCGGAAGTCTTAAGGAAGAGTTCATGGAGAAGGAATATGACGAGAGCGAAGATATCAAGATCGTCCGCAGCAAGAGATTTGACATCAAGCCCATGTATCCCGAGGATGCATGTGTGCAGATGGAACTGCTGGGACACAATTTCTACGTGTTCTGCAATGCGGAGACAGACCGGGTCAATGTGGTTTATAAGAGAAAAGGCAATACATACGGCCTCATCGAACCTGAGATCTGATCGACCGGTGAATACAATTTAATAGAAGAAATATGTTGTTAAGGGGAGCAATGATTTCTTGTGAAGGGAAACCGGTGCTCTCCTTATATTTTGCGCGTGTTTGCGGCAGTTATTCATTGCAAAAGCATATATGCTGTGATATAATCTCTCTCGGACACTGTTAAAAAAATAACAAAGTTTCAAATCAACAAATAAATAAATTCAACGGAGGTATGCAAATGTTAAAAAAAGTCGTTATCGCAAGTGCTTGCCGTACGGCCATCGGAACAATGGGAGGATCATTGTCAACCATTCCCGTAGCTGATCTGGGAGCCATCGTAATCAAGGAAGCAGTTAAGAGGGCCGGGATCAAGGCCGAGGATGTTGAGCATGTATACATGGGATGTGTTATACAGGCAGGACAGGGTCAGAACGTTGCCCGCCAGGCATCTATCAAGGCAGGTCTTCCTATTGAAACACCTGCAGTTACTTCCAATGTAGTATGCGGATCGGGTCTTAACTGCGTCAATCAGGCAGCACAGATGATAATGGCAGGAGATGCCGATGTTGTTGTTGCGGGCGGTATGGAGAACATGTCGATGGCGCCTTTTGCGATCCCCAACGGACGTTACGGTTACAGGATGATGTGGCCCTCGCAGAGCCAGGGCGGTCTTGTTGATACTATGGTAAAGGATGCCCTTTGGGATGCATTCAATGATTATCATATGATAACAACTGCTGATAATATCGCAAGGCAGTGGAATCTTACAAGGGAAGAACTTGATGAGTTTGCTCTTAAGAGCCAGCTCAAGGCCTGCGCCGCTATCGAGAACGGCGAGTTCAAGGAAGAGATAGTTCCCGTGGAAGTTAAGAAGAAGAAAGAAGTTGTTGTATTTGATACGGATGAAGGTCCCCGTCAGGGTTCCACAATAGAAGGACTTGCAAAGCTCCGTCCGATAAATCCCGACGGATTCGTTACTGCAGGTAATGCTTCGGGCATTAACGACGGTGCGGCAGCTGTGGTTGTTATGAGCGAAGAGAAGGCTAAGGAACTCGGTGTTAAGCCTATGGCTACCTTCGTTGCAGGAGCTCTTGCAGGCGTAGATCCCACTATCATGGGTATCGGTCCCGTTGCGGCTACACGCAAGGCTATGGCTAAGGCCGGCTATAAGATCGAGGACTTCGATATCATCGAGGCTAACGAGGCATTTGCGGCTCAGTCTGTTGCAGTCGGCAAGGATCTCGGTATCGATGTTGACAAGCAGCTTAATCCAAACGGCGGTGCAATAGCACTCGGACATCCCGTTGGAGCATCGGGAGCACGTATCTTCGTAACACTCCTTCACGAGATGAAGAAGAAGGGTGCCAAGAAGGGTCTTGCAACACTGTGTATCGGCGGCGGCATGGGCTGCGCTACGATCGTTGAGATGTGAGCAATATAGGGATGGAAACTCATGCAGGCGCTGTGCTTGCACATAAGACTGTATGAGTTGCGAATAAAACATAAAGGAGAAAAGAATGGAGTTTGTATTATACGAACAGAAGGATGCGATCGGCATCATAACCATCAACCGCGAGAAGGCGTTGAATGCCTTGAATTCGCAGGTGCTTGATGAACTTAATGAGGCATTTGATGCCGTTGATCTTAATACCGTAAGGTGTCTTATCCTTACAGGTGCAGGTGAGAAATCTTTCGTGGCCGGTGCCGATATAGGTGAGATGTCAACCCTTACCAAGGCTGAGGGTGAGGCTTTCGGCAAGAAGGGTAATGATGTGTTCAGGAAGATAGAGACCTTCCCTATCCCTGTTATAGCAGCAATAAACGGATTTGCACTCGGCGGCGGATGTGAGATATCGATGAGCTGTGACATCAGGATCTGTTCCGAGAACGCAATGTTCGGACAGCCTGAGGTTGGCCTTGGTATTACACCCGGATTTGGCGGAACTCAGAGGCTGGCACGTCTTGTGGGTGCGGGTATGGCAAAGCAGCTTATCTACACGGCACGCAACATTAAGGCTGACGAAGCATATCGCATAGGTCTTGTTAATGATGTGATAAAGGCTACCGTTGATGAGGCAGGCAACATCACTGCTTCAGCCAGGGATAACCTTATGGCAGCGGCCGAGAAGATGGCAGCTGCGATTGCAAAGAACGCTCCCATTGCAGTACGTAACTGCAAGAAGGCAATAAATGACGGACTCGAGGTTGATATGGACAAGGCCATCGTTATCGAGGAGAAGCTCTTCGGTGACTGCTTCGAGACCGAGGACCAGAAGGCCGGCATGGGTAACTTCCTGAAGAAGAAGGATGATCCGACCAAGGTTAAGGTAGTAGAGTTTATGAATAAGTAATTCAAACAAATATTTAAATGGAGGAAACAAATATGAAGGTTGGTGTGATCGGTGCCGGAACAATGGGTTCGGGTATAGCACAGGCATTTGCCCAGTGCGACAAGGTAGATACTGTCTACTTATGCGATATCAAGCAGGAATTTGCTGACGGCGGTAAGGCTAAGGTTCAGAAGGCTATGGACAAGCTCGTTGCCAAGCAGAAGAAGACACAGGAAGAGGCTGATGCTATAATGGCCAAGTTCAGGACAGGTCTCAATGATATCTGTGTTGACGCGGATCTTATCGTTGAAGCGGCTCTTGAAGTAATGGATATCAAGAAGGAATGCTTTAAGAATCTCATGGAGAATATCGTAAAGAATCCCGATTGTGTATTCGCTTCAAATACATCATCATTATCAATAACCGAGATCGGTGCAGGTCTTCCCAAGCCGATAGTAGGTATGCATTTCTTCAATCCCGCACCTGTAATGAAGCTCATCGAGGTTATAGCCGGTGCAAATACACCCAAGGAATTAGTAGAGAAGATTAATGAGATATCAAGGGATCTCGGCAAGACACCCGTACAGGTTAACGAGGCTCCCGGTTTTGTTGTCAACAGGATCCTTATCCCTCTTATCAATGAAGGTATCACCGTTTATGCTGAAGGCGTATCGGACATCGAAGGTATCGATACAGCAATGAAACTTGGATGCAATCATCCGATGGGTCCCCTGGAACTCGGCGATTATGTGGGTCTTGATATCGTTCTTGCCATCATGGACGTTATCTATAAGGAGACAGGTGATCCCAAGTACCGTGCATGTCCTCTTCTCCGTAAGATGGTCAGGGCAAAACAGCTCGGCGTTAAGACGGGTATAGGTTTCTACAACTATGCAGACGGCGGCAAGGTACCTGTAGATAAATAAGACGGAAACATGATCATGAGAGTGCGAAGCACGTAGTGATCCGTTTTATCAGATAAAATATATATGGAGGAATATATCATGGATTTTTCTTTATCAAAAGAACATGAAATGGCGAGACAGTTATTCAAGGATTTCGCCGAGAACGAAGTTAAGCCTCTTGCTCAGGAGATAGACGAGCAGCACAGGTTCCCCAGGGAGACTGTTGACAAGATGGCTAAGTATGGTTTCTTAGGCATTCCCGTTCCCAAGGAGTACGGCGGACAGGGATGTGATATCCTTACATACGCTATGTGTGTAGAGGAACTTTCAAAAGTTTGCGGTACAACAGGCGTTATCGTATCGGCACATACTTCACTTTGTGTTGACCCGATCATGACCTTTGGTACCGAGGAACAGAAGCAGAAATATGCAGTACCCCTTGCAAAGGGCGAGAAGCTGGGAGCTTTCGGTCTTACAGAGCCCGGTGCCGGTACTGATGCACAGGGTCAGCAGACCAAGGCCGTTCTTGACGGAGACGAGTGGATCTTAAACGGATCCAAGTGCTTCATCACAAACGGTAAGGAAGCTGATGTATATGTAATCTTCGCTGTTACCGGTAAGGTTGAGAAGCGCGGCAAGATGATGAAGGAGATCTCGGCATTCATCGTTGAGAAGGGAACTCCCGGATTCACCTTCGGTACCAAGGAAAATAAGATGGGTATCTGCGGTTCATCGACATATGAGCTTATCTTCACCGACTGCCGTATCCCGAAGGACAACCTTCTCGGTAAGCAGGGCAAGGGCTTTAATATAGCAATGCATACTCTTGACGGCGGACGTATCGGTATCGCTGCTCAGGCACTCGGACTTGCGGCAGGTGCTCTTGAAACGACTATCAATCACGTTAAGGAGAGGAAGCAGTTCGGACGTGCGATCGGTGCATTCCAGAATACACAGTTCCAGCTTGCTGATATGGCTACAAAGGTTCAGGCTGCTCAGTACATGGTATACAGTGCCGCTGCCAAGAAGGATGAGTACACAAAGAATCCTAAGGTTTCCTACTCAGTAGAAGCAGCTATGGCAAAGCTTTATGCTGCCGAGGTTGCTATGGAAGTTACCACAAAGGCTGTACAGCTTCACGGTGGTTACGGTTATATCCGTGAGTATGATGTGGAGCGTATGATGCGCGATGCTAAGATAACAGAGATCTACGAAGGAACTTCAGAAGTTCAGCGTATGGTCATTTCCGCAAATATATTAAAGTAGGAGGTCTGGACAGATTATGAAAATAGTAGTATGCGTAAAGCAGGTTCCGGATACCAAGGGCGGTGTTAAGTTCAATCCGGATGGAACACTTGACAGAGCCGCTATGCTTGCTATCATGAACCCAGATGACAAGGCCGGTCTTGAGGCTGCACTCAGACTTAAGGATCAGTACGGAGCAGAGGTTACTGTTCTTACCATGGGATTACCTAAGGCTGCTGATGTACTTCGTGAGGCTATCGCAATGGGTGCTGATAAGGGCGTTCTCGTAACCGACAGAGTACTTGGTGGTGCAGATACATGGGCTACATCAACCACGATCGCAGGTGCACTCAGAAATCTTGAGTATGATCTGATCATCACAGGCCGTCAGGCTATCGATGGTGATACAGCTCAGGTTGGTCCCCAGATCGCAGAGCATCTCGGTCTTCCTGTAATTTCTTATGCTGAAGAAATCAGTGTTGATGAGGCAGCAAAGAAAGTTACCGTAAAGCGTCAGTTTGACGATCGTTACATGATGGTTGAGGCTTCCATGCCTTGCCTCGTTACCGCTCTTGCAGAGCTTAATGAGCCCAGATACATGACTCCCGGCGGAATCTTTGATGCATGTGCAGCAGAGATCACCACATGGGGCAGAGCAGACCTTAAGGATGTAGAGGATTCCAACCTCGGTCTTGCAGGATCACCTACCAAGATCGCTAAGGCTTCCGATAAGGTTCGTAAGGGCGCTGGTGAGAAGGTTACTCCCGATTCACCTGAAGAAGCAGTATCATACATCGTCGGCAAGCTTGATGAGAAGCATGCCATCTAAGGGCTGACACTTGAAAGGAGAAAGATCATAAGATGAATCTTGAAGATTACAAGGGCGTATTTATCTATGCACAGCAGGTAGATAACCAGATCAGCCCTATATCATTTGAACTGCTTGGTAAGGCAAAGGAGCTTGC
>JAFSZZ010000013.1 GCA_017458765.1 Lachnospiraceae bacterium
AGAAATGAACGTTTCGGACACTTATTACCCCCTAAAGCCCGTCGTTCCGTTTATAAAGGTAACCCAGGACCGTGTTACCCTTGAGATCCAGCGCGGCTGTATAAGAGGATGCCGGTTCTGCCAGGCCGGAATGCTGTACCGTCCGGTCAGAGAGAGAGACGTTGAGCTTCTTAAAGATTATGCGGTTGAGATGCTTGAAAATACGGGGCATGAGGAGATATCCTTAAGTTCATTGAGTTCAAGTGATTATACGCATCTTGAAGAACTCGTCGGATTTCTTGTCGGATATGCGGAAGATAAAAAACTTAACATATCCCTTCCTTCATTAAGAATAGATGCATTTTCCTTAGATGTCATGAGCAGGGTTCAGGATATACGCAAAAGTTCTCTTACTTTTGCACCCGAAGCGGGTTCACAGAGACTTCGCAATGTTATAAACAAAGGACTTACAAGGGAAGATATACTTAACGGAGCATCACAGGCCTTTCTCGGCGGCTGGACAAGAGTAAAGCTTTATTTTATGCTGGGACTTCCCACCGAAACGGAAGACGATATGCGCGGGATAGCCGAGCTTTCCAACGATATCGCCAAACTGTATTATGAACTGATCCCAAAACAGGCGAGGCACGGAAGGGTACAGATAGTCTCGTCAAGTTCGTTTTTTGTACCCAAGCCGTTTACACCGTTTCAATGGGCATCTATGAACACCAAGGAACAGTTCCTTGAAAAAGCTCATTTTGTTAATGACTGCATGCATGAACAGTTAAACAGCAAGAGTATAAAATATAACTATCATGAAGCAGATGTGAGCATTCTGGAAGGTGTTTTTGCGAGAGGTGACCGGAAACTGTGCAGGGTACTCAAAAAAGCATATGATAACGGATGTCTTTTTGATGCATGGACAGAAACCTTCCGAGAAGAGCCCTGGATAGAAGCCTTTGAAGAATGCAACATATCAATGGATTTCTATACATCAAGGCAGCGCTCATTTGATGAGATACTGCCATGGGATATGATAGATGCAGGTGTGAGCAGGGGCTTTCTTAAAAGAGAGTGGGAGAGAGCCGTAAGAGAAGAAGTAACTCCAAACTGCCGTAAAGCCTGTTCCGGCTGTGGCGCTTTAGTCTACGGCGGAGGCGTATGCTATGAAAATAAGGATCAAATTTAAGAAGTATGGTGTTATGAAATTTATAGGGCATTTGGATATCATGCGTTATTTCCAGAAGCTCCTCCGTCGTTCCGATATTCCGATCGCATACACGACCGGGATGAGCCCTCATCAGATAATGTCCTTTGCTATGCCGCTGGGTATAGGCATAGAGAGTGATGCGGAATATGTGGATATCGAGATTACCGGCGCAATACCATCCGAAACAGCGATAAACAGCATGAATGAAAACAGTGTTGAAGGCATAGACATACTGTCCTTTAAGGAACTGCCCGAAAAAAGCATGAATGCAATGGCCAGCATATGTGCGGCCGATTACAGTATTTCCTTCAGGGAAGGTTACAGACCGGATTTTGACTGTATTACAAGACTTGATGCGATGTATAAAGAACCTGAAATAAATGTCCTTAAAAAGACCAAAAAGAGCGAAGGCATAGTCGATATAAAGCCGGGCATCCTTGGCTTTTCCGGAAACAATGATCGCATTGATATGTGCCTGTCGTGCGGAAGCTCACTTAACATTAAGCCCGAGCTTGTACTTAATGCTGTTTATGACAGGGAAGGCTGCGAACTTGATGAGTTCGGACTTCTTATAAAAAGAACCGAGATATACACAAGGATCGACGATAAGTTGATGAGCCTTGATTCAATAGGTACAGACATAGTATGAATGATAACGTTATCGTATTGACAAAGCTGAATGAGCATATTCTGTTCATGTATAAGGAAAAGGGGAAAACGGTCGAATATCAGATCTTTTCTCCCGATGAAACGGATACTGTCGGTAATATCTATGTATGCGAGATAAAGGATATCGTCAAAAGTATCGATGCTTCGTTTATAAATTACGGGGACGGTAAAACAGGTTTCCTTAAAACCACAAAATACAAACGCGGCACGCTTATCCCTCTTATGTTCAAAAGAGCGGGAACGAAAGACAAATCCCCGCTGTTTACGGACGAATTGTCTCTGGCGGGATTATATACCGTTGTCACAAACAAAGACAGGAACTTCAGTATCTCAAAGAAACTTGCAGCTGATGAAAAGAAGGCACTCAGGGAACAGTATTCATCATTTTTCCGTGATCTTGAATACGGGATAACACTGAGGACAAACAGTGTTACCGCAGGTCTTAAGGAAGTTGTCGGCGAAGCTGACGAACTTGCGGGAGTTCTTGATGATATAATCACTAACGGAAATAAAAGAACAGTTGGCACTTTATTATATAAGACCGATAATGAATGGGCAAAGTATTGTTACAGGACTGATATTTTATCACTTGATAAAATAATAACAGACGTACCCGAACTACATAAAACACTAAAAAGCGATGTGATAGAGAAATTACATATGATAAATCCGGGAATAAAATGCGAATTATATGAAGATACGCTTCTTCCTCTTGATAAGCTCTATTCGATAAACTCCGGTATTGAAGAAGCACTTAACAGGAAAGTATGGTTAAGATCCGGTGGCTATCTGTACATTGAGACCACGGAAGCTCTGACTTCGATAGATGTCAATTCCGGAAAGAATCCCTCCGAAAAGGATAAGGAAGAAGCAGTATTTGAATGTAACCTTGAAGCCACGGATGAAATATGCAGACAGATAAGACTGAGAGGTCTTGGCGGCATAATCATAATCGATTATATCAATATGAAGAAACAGGACCATATAAGGAAGGTGGTCAACCGCCTCAAACAGGGCATATTGAGGGATCCGGTCAAAACAGAATATCATGACATGACTGCGCTGTCACTTGTCGAACTTACCCGCATGAAGATCCGTGAACCGCTCAGTATACAGTATGAACATGCCCGAGAACATAAATGCGATCCCGCTTGATATACAGGAGCGGGCAGGATACGGAGTAGTGAAATGGCTGAATTATCACCTATGATGCAGAAATATCTTGAAACAAAGGAAGAATACAAGGATTGTATTCTCTTTTATCGTCTCGGAGATTTTTACGAGATGTTCTTCGAGGACGCCAAGACAGTTTCAAGGGAACTCGAACTGACTCTTACCGGAAAAAACTGCGGACTTGAAGAACGGGCTCCCATGTGCGGAGTTCCGCACCATGCCGTTGAAGCCTATCTTAACAAACTCATTCAAAAAGGATATAAGGTTGCGATATGCGAACAGGTGGAGGATCCGAAACTTGCAAAAGGACTGGTAAAACGTGAAGTAACAAGGATCGTGACTCCCGGAACAAACCTCGATATACAGGCTCTTGATGATTCGAGGAACAATTACCTTATGTGTGTATCATTTATCGCTGACCGGTACGGTCTGTCGGTATGTGATGTTACTACCGGAGAATTTTACACTACCGAGGTTGACGAGCCCAAAAAGCTTTTGGATGAGATATATAAGTATTCCCCGGCGGAGATAGTATGCAACGATTCGTTTCTCTTGTGCGGTATAGACATTGATGATCTCAAATATAAGCTGAATGCGGCGGTTTATGCTCTTGAAGCCTGGTATTTTGATGATGAGCTGTGTGAACGCAGGATAATGGATCATTTTAAGACGGACAGGGTGACCTGCTTTGGCTTAAACAGCAAAGAATGCGGGATGATAAGTGCAGGTGCTCTTTTATCTTACCTCTATGAGACACAGAAAAATTCCCTGGCTCAGATAAGAACGATAAAAACTTATGACGTTTCCGAATATATGGTGCTTGACTCGGCAACAAGGCGCAACCTTGAATTGACGGAAACGATCCGTGACAAGCAAAAAAGAGGATCGCTACTCGGCGTCCTTGACAGGACAAAGACCGCCATGGGAGGCAGGGCTTTAAGATCGTTTCTCGAACAGCCTCTGATAGATAAGGAACGTATCACATTAAGACTTGACGCCGTGGATGAACTTCTTAAAAATACCGTTACCAGAGAAGAGATACGCGAGTATTTAGGGCCTGTATATGATCTCGAACGCCTTATGAGCCGCGTGATCTATAAGTCCGCAAACCCGAGAGATCTGCTTGCTTTCGGTTCCTCTCTTAAAATGCTAAAGCCCATAAAAGAGCAGATGAAGGATTTTACCTCAAAGGAACTTAACGGTCTTTTCGGTGAACTTGATACACTTGACGATCTGTACGATCTCATTTCTTCCGCTATCTCGGACGAACCTCCGCTCCAGATAAAGGAAGGCGGTATCATAAGGGAAGGATATAACGAGACCGTCGATTCTCTAAGAAATGCCAAAAGAGACGGAAAAAACTGGCTGGCACAGCTTGAGGCAAGAGACAGGGAACGGACAGGCATTAAAAATCTGAAGATCAAGTACAACCGTGTTTTCGGTTATTATTTTGAAGTGTCCAATTCATTTAAAAATATGGTCCCGTCCGATTATATCAGGAAACAGACGCTGGCAAACGCCGAAAGATATACTACCGATGCACTCAAAGAGCTCGAGGATAAGATCCTTAATTCCGAAGAAAAGCTGTTTTCCCTGGAATACGATCTCTTCTGTGAAGTAAGGGATACACTTGCGGATAACATAGAGAGGATCCAAAAGACGGCTTCCGTGATCGCAAGGCTTGATGTATTTACATCCCTTGCACATGTGGCGGAAAAGAACCGTTACTGCCGGCCCTCAATCAACGAGAGGGGCGTTATAGATATCGAAAAAGGGCGCCATCCTGTAGTGGAACAGATGATCAATTCCGACATGTTCATAAATAACGATACTCATCTGGACAACGGCAAAAACAGGATATCGATCATCACAGGTCCCAATATGGCCGGTAAATCCACGTATATGCGCCAGACTGCGCTGATCGTCCTGATGGCGCAGATAGGCTCCTTCGTTCCGGCACAGTCCGCAAATATAGGACTTGTTGACCGCATATTCACAAGGGTCGGTGCTTCGGACGATCTTGCGAGCGGACAGAGTACATTTATGGTTGAGATGGCGGAGGTCGCCAATATCCTTAGAAACGCAACCAAAGACAGTCTTCTCATACTCGATGAGATAGGGCGCGGAACTTCGACCTTCGACGGACTGTCGATCGCATGGGCGGTCGTTGAATATATCTCAAATCCAAAACTCCTCGGTGCGAAGACTCTTTTTGCCACACACTATCATGAACTTACCGAACTCGAAGGAAAGCTTGATTCGGTAAACAATTATTGCATTGCGGTAAAGGAACAGGGAGACAATATCGTATTCCTGCGCAAGATCGTTAAGGGCGGCGCCGATAAGAGTTACGGGATACAGGTCGCAAAGCTTGCAGGAGTGCCGGATTTTGTCATCGACAGGGCCAAGGAGATAGTCGAAGAACTCTCGGATAATGATATTACGGTAAATGTAAAATCGATAGCCGAAAAAAAGGAAGAGAAGAAGAGCAGGGTTAAGCGGCTTGATGAAGTGGATCTTAACCAGATGTCGTTATTCGATACGGTAACGGATGATGATGTCATAAGCGAATTAAAGGAACTGGATCTTAACAATATGACACCCATGGATGCTCTTAATACACTAAGCAAGCTTCAGAATAAACTGATAAACAGGTGGAGTTATTAGTATGGACAGAAACATTCAGATACTTGACAAAAACACGATCGACAAGATCGCAGCAGGTGAGGTCGTCGAACGGCCGATGTCCGTTGTGAAGGAACTTGTGGAGAATTCCATAGACGCTGGTGCAAATGCAATAACAGTCGAGATAAAGGATGGCGGTATATCATACATAAGAGTCACCGATAACGGCTGCGGGATACAGCGCCGGGATATAAAAACGGCATTTTTAAGACATGCTACAAGCAAGATACACTCAATAGAGGATCTTATAGATGTCGGCAGCCTTGGTTTTCGCGGTGAGGCATTATCGAGCATAGCCGCTGTATCAAAGGTAGAACTGCTCACAAAAACCGCTGAAGATATCTCCGGAAGCAGATATGTGATAGAAGGCTCGAAGGAACTAAGTTTTGATGATGTCGGGGTACCCGAAGGAACAACATTTATAGTAAGACAGCTGTTTTACAATACGCCGGCACGAAGGAAATTTCTCAAGACTCCGCAGACCGAAGGAAGTTATATCTCTGATTATATGGAAAAGGTCATGCTGTCTCATCCCGATATTTCCTTTAAACTTATCATAAATAATAATACACGTCTGCAAAGTTCGGGAAACGGCGAGATCATAGATATAATATACAGCCTTTACGGGCGTGACATGACACAGGCACTTCTCCCCATAAATACATCCGACGGTGATATAAAGATCACCGGATATATCGGAAAGCCTGAATTATCAAGAGGGAACAGGAGTTTTGAGATATATTATGTAAACCGACGTTATATACTCAGCACAGTTATAAGGCGTGCACTCGATGAAGCATACAAGCCTTATCTTATGCTGCATAAATATCCCGTAGTATTCCTGTATCTTGACATATCGCCCGAACTTATTGATGTAAATGTGCATCCGACCAAGAAGGAGATAAGGTTCCTTGAAGGCGGCCAGCTCTATGACATGCTCGTAAACAGCATAAGGGATACGTTGTCAGGCAGGGAACTCATCGCACAGATACATGAGACGGATGACAAAGATAATACCATGGATCGTGCACCGGAAAATGTCCGCCCCGAACCGTTTGAACAAAATGCGATAGGTACTTTTACCGCAGTGCATGAAAATGAGCGCCCTGTTTTATCCCTGCATGAAACACCCTCATATAAAAGCGAAGATCATAACGGCCTTTCCGAACGGATCGAAGCATACAGACATATGCCTGCTTCGATCGAACGTCTTAACATAAACGTATCCGACCGGGAAAAGACAGATGTTTTTTGTGAGTCCGTATCAACATCCGATGATCATGATAACGAAAACAAGGCAGCCGCAACACATGAACAATTGTCAATGTTTGAACATGGTTTCCTGAGCAGTGAAGGGATAAAGCGCCACAGGATAGTGGGACAGGTCTTTGATACTTACTGGATAATCGAGATGGAAGGAAAGATGTATCTTATAGACCAGCATGCGGCACATGAAAAGGTCAAATACGAGCGTCTTATAAAGCAGTTTGAAAACGGAAGCGTGGACAGCCAGATGCTTAATCCCCCGATCATAGTCACATTAAGTACCGCTGAAGAAGCTGTGGTAAAAAAATATGAAGATAATTTCCGACGTGTCGGCTTTGAGATAGAGCAGTTCGGCGGAAATGAATATTCGATACGTGATATCCCGACCGATCTGTTCGGACTTACTCCGGAAGAGTATTTCCATGATCTTCTCGATGAACTTATGAACGATAAACAGTCCGAAAACATAGATGCAGTCGATCACAGGATCGCAACAATGGCCTGCAAGAGTGCCGTCAAGGGAAATGACCGCCTGTCATACGAGGAGGCGGCGGCTCTCATCGACGAACTCATGACACTTGATAATCCTTTCAACTGCCCGCACGGAAGACCGACGATAGTATCTTTCACAAGATCAGATGTCGAGAAGATGTTTAAAAGGATAGTATCATGATGAGTGATACCGGAAAACCAAGGCTAATAATACTCACGGGTCCGACAAGCGTGGGGAAAACAGGACTTTCGATCAGACTTGCGTCCGGACTTTCGGGTGAGATCATCTCGGCAGATTCGATGCAGGTTTACAGGCACATGGATATTGGCACGGCCAAGATCACCGGGGACCAGATGCGCGGGATACCTCATCATCTCATCGACATCCTTGAACCCACGGAAGAATATAACGTGGCAAGGTTTAAGGAAGAAGCCCAAAAAGCTGTTTCAGAGATATCCAAAAGAGGAAAACTTCCAATCATAGCAGGCGGTACCGGTTTTTATATCCAGGCTCTTCTTTATGATATCGATTTTTCAGACAATGCACAGACCGATTACAGACGGAAACTCTTTGATGCCGCAGCTGAATACGGCAATGAGTATCTGTTTGAAAAGCTTAAGGAGGTTGACCCGAAAGCAGCATCATACCTTCATGCAAATGATGTAAAAAGGGTTACCAGAGCGCTTGAATTCTATAAGGAAACAGGAATGCGGATATCCGAGCATAATGATAATGAGCGTAAGAAGGAACCTATATATGACCATGCTTATTTTGTCCTCAATATGCCAAGAGAACAGTTATATAACAATATTGACAGACGGGTTGATGATATGATAGAAAACGGTCTTGTTGATGAAGTAAGAAGATTAAAGGATATGGGCTGCACGGAAGATATGGTATCCATGAAAGGGCTCGGATATAAGGAAATCCTCAGGTTTTTAAGCGGCGATATCAGTCTTGACGAAGCTGTCTATACGATAAAGCGCGACACCAGACATTTTGCCAAAAGACAGCTTACATGGTTAAAACGCGAGCGGGATGTGATCTGGATAAATAAAGATGAATTTGATAATGATGACGAGAGGATAGCAGAGTTTATAAAAGAACACTTGATAAAAACAGGAGTATATAAGGAATGAAAAATAACAATAAGGAAGATAAGAACGAAATATATGCCAAACTCGGTATAGACAGTGATGTGCTTACCTGTTCCGAGAAAATACTCTCACGTCTTAAAGAGCGTTTTGATGCGATAGATGAAACGGCGGAATACAACCAGTTAAAGGTCCTTAATGCCATGCAGGAGTGCCATGTTTCGGAGAGCTGCTTCCAGATGTCAAGCGGATACGGATACAACGATCAGGGACGTGATACTCTCGAAAAGGTATACGCAAATATCTTCCATACGGAGGATGCACTTGTGAGACCTCAGATTACCTGCGGGACACATGCGCTCAACGTAGCCCTGTCTGCCAATTTAAGACCGGGTGACGAACTCCTCTCACCTGTGGGAAAACCTTACGATACGCTTGAAGAAGTCATCGGTATCAGGCCTTCATGCGGATCCCTTGCCGAATACGGAATAACATACCGTCAGGTCGATCTTAAAAGTGACGGTTCGTTTGACTATGACGGTATAAGGGAAGCGATAAATGACCGGACAAAACTCGTTACCATTCAGCGTTCCAAGGGATACCAGACAAGGCCAACCTTATCCGTCGATCGGATCGGTGAACTGATCGGATTTATAAAGGGGATAAAACCCGACGTTATCTGTATGGTCGATAACTGTTACGGAGAATTTGTGGAGCGTAACGAACCCACCGACAAAGGTGCCGATATGGTTGTCGGATCCCTTATTAAAAATCCCGGCGGAGGTCTTGCTCCTATCGGCGGCTATATTGCCGGAAAACATGAATGCATAGAAAGATGCGCATACAGGCTTACTTCACCGGGGCTTGGCAAAGAGGTGGGTGCATCTCTTAATGTCATACAGAGTTTTTATCAGGGACTTTTCATGTCTCCCACGGTAGTGTCGGGAGCTTTAAAGGGTGCCATCTTTGCCGCAAATATCTTTGATGCTCTTGGTTTTCCCGTTCATCCCGACACAAAAGTCAGCCGTCATGATATTATACAGGCCGTAACCCTGGGCTCTGCGGAGGGCGTCATCTCGTTCTGCAAAGGAATACAGGCTGCCGCTCCCGTGGACAGCTTTGTTACACCCGAACCGTGGGCCATGCCCGGATATGATGCTGATGTCATCATGGCTGCAGGCGCCTTTGTTTCCGGATCATCGATCGAACTCAGTGCCGATGGTCCGATAAAGGAACCGTATGCCGTTTATTTTCAGGGCGGCCTTACCTTCCCTCATGCAAAATACGGCATCATGAGGGCAGTGCAGCAACTTAAGAATGACGGTCTTGTTTCTGTAACCGATGCTATACAGAAACTGTAAAATGTGGTATAATATCTTGATATTTTTATTGGATCCGGAGGATAATTTTGTCAACCAGTGCATTCGGTATCGATCTCGGTACCTACAATATAAAGATATATAACGGTTTTAACGATACGATAAGTTCTCAGAAGAATATCATCGCCATCCAGAAGATAATGAACAAGAAGAACCTTTTTGCATACGGCGATCATGCTTTTGAAATGTATGAGAAAGCTCCGCAGAACATAACGGTTTCTTTCCCCGTTATGAACGGAGTTATTGCCGACATCAATCACATGCAGGTACTTCTGCGCAATTTCATAAACGATGCGATGAACGGCAATATAAAGGGTGCGGATTTCTATATTTCGGTACCCACCGATATAACCGAGGTGGAGAAGAGGGCTTTCTTCGATCTCGTAAGAGAATCCAACGTAAAGGCAAGGAACATATACATCGTTGAAAAGGCTATAGCGGATGGTGTGGGGCTTGATGTGGATGTTATCAATTCACAGGGTATCCTTGTAGTGAACATAGGTTATGAGACGACCGAGATCTCCATCCTGTCAATGGGCGGTATAGTATTAAGCCGTCTTATAAAGATCGGCGGCAAGCGTTTTGACGAGAGCATCAGAAACATAATCCGTAAGGAATACAATCTTCTTGTAGGCATCAAGACGGCAGAGAAGGTCAAGATCGCACTGCCTGAACTTGAAGAAGCGCAGGAGGATGCGGTCGTTTACGGAAGGGATATCGTTACGGGGCTTCCCGTGGAACGCTCTATCCCGACCAATCTCATCGAGAAGGCAATGAAGGAGCATTTCGAGACGATAATAGACAGTGTGAGGGTCATACTTGAACGTACACCCCCTGAACTGGGCGCCGATATCTACAAGAAGGGGATCTTTTTAACGGGCGGCTCAGCAGGTATTGGAGACCTGCATGAGCTTATCGCGGGAAGCACGGGACTTAAGGTCAATTTTTCCGTAAACGGAGAGGAGAGCGTTGCGTACGGACTTTCTCAGATCATCAAAAACGAGGAATTCCGTTCCGTTGTCTATTCGATGCAGGATCTGTAGATCGGCGCTGTCTTATGAAGGAAACTGTAAGGGGTACAGATGGGAAAAAGAGGGCAAAGAAGGGATAGATTTTCTATTCCCGCTAAATATATATTTCTTATATTGACAATTCTATGTGTCGCAATGATGATCATATCATTTACGACCGACTTCGTAAGCGAGCCGCTCGATACAGCGGCCGGTTATGTTATTGTTCCTTTCCAAAGGGGCCTTGGTGCGGCAGGTGCATGGCTTTCCGGAAGATCCGAGAACATAAAGAAGATCAATGAACTTACCGAAGAAAATGCCGAACTAAAGGAAAGGATAGACGAACTCACCATACGCATAAATGATCTCCAGCGGGATAAATATGAATTATCACAGCTGCGCAGTCTGTTCCTGCTTGATGAGCAGTATTCGGATTATAAAAAGGTTGGTGCACGTGTCATTGGAAAGGATACGGGCAACTGGTTCTCATCTTTTATAATCGATAAGGGAAGCAGGGACGGTATCATGACGGATATGAATGTAATGGCCGGATCGGGACTTGTCGGGATCGTAACAAATGTAGGCCCCAACTGGGCAAAGGTACGCTCCATAATAGACGATACATCCAGCCTGAGCGGAATGGTAATGTCAACCTCGGATACCCTTATAGTTTCAGGAGATCTTGAACTTATGGATGACGGATATATCAGGTTCTCTCAGCTTATTGATGAGGATGATGCCGTAGCCTCCGGTGATCAGGTGGTCACTTCTACAATAAGCAATAAGTATCTTCCGGGAATATCGATCGGTTATATCACAGAAATAGAGAAGGATGCCAATAATCTTACAAAATCCGGATTCATCACACCCGCGGTGGACTTCAAGAGACTGACCACCGTCCTCGTTGTAACCGAGCTTAAAGAGGAGAGCGAGTAGATAATGCTAAGAAGGATCACCGTTCTGTTAATGATAATAATCGGATATCTGCTTCAGACAACGCTGTTTAAATCCATCTCACTTGCAGGAATAGTCCCCAACATACTTATAATCCTGACTTCGGCCTTCGGATTCATGCGGGGCAAGAACGAGGGTATGTTCATCGGTTTTGTCTCGGGACTTCTTATCGATATTTTTTTCGGCTCTATACTTGGATTTTATGCACTTGTTTATATGTTCATCGGATATCTCAACGGATTCTTCAGAAGGATATTTTATCCCGAAGATATAAAGCTTCCAATGATCCTGATAGGAGCAAGCGAATTCCTGTACTGTTTTATCTGTTACATCTTTCTGTTCCTTTTAAGGGGAAGGCTTCATCTGGGGTATTATTTTATACATATAATACTGCCTGATATCGTATATACGGTACTTGTTACCCTTATCATTTATAAGGGCATACTATTTGTCAACGAATGGCTTGAATCACACGAAACAGGGAGAGCTTGATCTTGCTTACCGATATAAAGGAATGGATAAAACGAATAATATTTTCCAGGCTCTTTGTGCTTTCCATTATAATGGGAACTCTGTTTTTTGTACTCATTCAGCGGCTTTTTGTTTTGCAGATAATAAACGGTGCCGACTATCTTAACAACTTTACCCTCACCATCAAAAAAGAGATATCACTGCCCGGGGCTCGCGGAAACATATATGACAGGAACGGAGAACTCCTTGCATATAACGAACTCGCATATTCGGTAACGATAGAAGACAACTACGAATCGACTGCCGACAAGAACATTCTTATGAATGCCACGATAATAAAGACCGTTGATCTTATAGAGTCCTGCGGCGACGAGGTTAATAATGATTTCAAAATAATTCTTAACAGGTTCGGACGCTATGAATATATAGTCAGGGACACCAGGCTTTTGAGATTCCTGGCTGATATCTACGGGCATCCCAAAATTGATGAACTCACGGCTGAGGAACGCAATTCAACCGCGGACGATGTAATCAATTATCTGTGTTCAAAAGAAAAATACCAGATCGGCACGCTGCATTATGACGAAGACGGAGAGCGTACTTTCAATCCCAAGGAAGGATACACGCCTGAAGAGATATTAAAGATCATTACCGTACGTTTTGCCATGAGTACTAACAGTTATCAGAAATATCTCTCAACCGTGATCGCATCTCAGGTCAGTGACAAAACGGTAGCAGCGATAATCGAAAACAGAAACGAACTGCAGGGAGTCGATATCGCCGAGAATATGCTCCGGAGATATAACGATCCGCAGTATTTTTCCCACATAATCGGTTATGTCGGGAACGCATCCACAGAGGATCTTAATGAACTTGCAGGTTCTTCACACGATTATGATATGACGGACATAGTCGGCAAGGCCGGCATAGAAAAAGCAATGGAAGACAGTCTGCAGGGACGTAAGGGCCGCGATGTCGTATTCACTGACAATGTCGGCAAGGTCCTTGAGACCGACAGCCACGACGATCCCGTTGCCGGGCAGAACATCTATCTGTCCATAGACTCGGATCTCCAAAAGGCCGTTTACAACATGCTCGAGCAGAAGCTTGCCGGTATTCTGGTCACCAAGATAATAAACATGAAGGAATACAACAATTCAGAGGTTAAATCATCAAATATGATGATACCGATCGATGATGTTTATTATGCGCTCATAAACAATAATGTAATTGATATTACAGCTTTTAATGAATCAAATGCCCATACCTATGAAAAACAGGTGAACGAGAAGTTTATATCAAGGCAGGATGAGATCATCGGGCAGATTAAGACCGAGCTCCTTGAATCGGCCAATCCGTATAATCAGCTTAACAAGGAAATGCAGGTTTACGAAAGCTATATAGTCAGCAGACTGCAGTCATCTGCTACAGGTGTTATAATGAATGATGTGGTCGACAGGGAAGACCGTACTTATATAAACTGGACGATCAATGAAACCATCAGCCTGCGAGAATACTTAAGTTATTGTCTCGCCCAGAACTGGATAGATATCTCCAAGTTCCATGCGGACAGCATGTATTCGGATACCTCCGAAGTCTATGAGCAGCTTGTTGATTACATTTGCAGTGACCTTAAAAATGATACCGGATTTTCCAAAAAGATCTATAAATATATGATAAGGGATAATTATGTATCCGGAAAGGAACTGTGCCTCATACTGTTCGAGCAGAGAGTAATATACGGTACATCGGCAGAGAAACAGGCACTTGAAACCGGTGCCAAAACTCCGTATGAATTCATAATAAACAAGATATCAAACATCGAGATAACACCCGCACAGCTGGCGCTCGATCCGTGCTCCGGTTCGTGTGTTGTCTTAAGCACGGACGGAGAAGTCCTTGCATGTGTTTCTTATCCGGGCTACAATGCAAACCGGCTTACGAACACGATAGATGCGGACTATTATGCCGAGTTGATGAACGATCTTTCAAGTCCGATGTACAACCATGCCACACAGCAGATGACAGCCCCGGGATCGACTTTTAAAATGGTGAGCGCGATAAGCGGTCTCGGAAACGGTGTGATAAATCTGGGAGAGCCCCTGTCATGTCACGGTATTTACGAAATAGAGAGCCTGGATCTGGAGAAAAAGTGCTGGGTATATCCCGGCGCACACGGAAGCCTGGATGTCGTTCATGCAATCGAGAATTCCTGCAACAGTTTTTTCTATGAAGTTGGCTACAGGCTCAGTACCAATCTTCATACCACGACTTACAATGAGACGCTCGGTCTGGAAAAACTGCGGACATATGCCGACATGTTCGGTCTTACGGAAAAGACAGGGATCGAGATGGAAGAGAACGAACCGCAATTTTCCGATACTCTTCCCATAGACTCGGCCATAGGACAGGGTAGTCACAACTATACAACCATCGGACTTGCGCGTTATGTTGATACGATCGCAACCCGTGGTGTCTGTTATGACCTGACTCTTATAAACAGGATAGAGACCACGGACGGTGAAGTGGTATTAAGATATACACCAAATGTACGAAACCGCATGGATGTTCCGAGCCAGTACTGGGATGCGGTACAGAACGGCATGAGACTTGTTGTCAGGAAAACAAATGCATATAAGGGTTTTCCGATAACGGTCGCAGGTAAGACCGGAACGGCGCAGACTTCACTTTCACGTACAAACCACGCTCTTTTTGTGGGATTTGCTCCGTATGACAGACCCGAGATAGCCGTGTCGGTCCGTATCGCTTACGGATACACTTCCGCAAACGCCGCGGCGCTTGCAAGTGATGTGATGAGATACTATTTCGGCCTCGAAGATGCCGATCAGCTTATAAACGGAATTGCTGATGTTGATGAAACTCAGGAAGTTATCGAAGACTAAAGGGGGAACATTATGAACAGTCAGAATACTGTAATGCTTAAAAGCTTTAAGAACGGGATAAACATCAAGCTGGATCCCGAGGCGGATTTTGAAACCATATATCAGGAGCTTATAGAAAAATTCAATGCTTCTGCGAAATTCTTCGGGAAAGCAAGGCTTGTTATATCGTTTGAAGGAAGGACTTTAACTGAAGACGAAGAGGAATTCCTGATAAAATGCATACAGGAGAATACCGATATTACCGTAGCATGCGTGATAGGGAAGAACGAAGCACAGGAAATACAGTATATAAGGGCCGCAAACAGCTTCTCCGAAAACAGCAATGAACATGGCGGACAGTTCTACAAGGGCAGTATAAAAGCCGGTGAGACCATAGAAACCGACTCAAGTCTTATCGTACTCGGTGATGTGAACAACGGCGGGGAGGTCTCGGCTTCCGGAAACGTTATAATACTCGGCAGCCTTTACGGTCATGTTCATGCCGGATGCTTTGGAGATGATAAAAGTTTTATCGTTGCACTCGATTTAAAATCATCCCTTATAGAGATAGCCGACCGCAAAGAACTCATAACGGAAAAAAACTCACTGTTCCTTAAGAACAAGGCAGTTCCCAAGATAATCTATGTTGACGGCGATGTTTTGCGTGCAAAGGCGATAACAACAGATACACTTAATAATCTTCCTTTGTGATAAGAGGTTTATATGTTTGATATTTTCAGGATCTTTTCAAAATACAGCATTAAAAAATACAATTTTTTCCTGGTACTTCTTACGATAGCGATATCGGTTGTGGGAATCCTTCTCATAGGCAGCGCAAAATCGGATCTTACGGAACGTCAGATTCAGGGACTTATAATAGGTCTGGCTGTCATGATCCCGCTTTCTCTTATCGATTATCACTTTATACTAAAGTTCTACTGGATAGAGTATGCACTGGCCATACTTCTGCTCATCGCGGTATATTTCTTCGGCGACGAAGGAGGCGGTGCGGCACGCTGGTTTACTCTCTTCGGACTGCGTTTCCAGCCCTCCGAACTGGTAAAAATATTATTGATTTTATTTTATGCACAGTTTATTATGAAACATGAGGATAAACTGAATACATTCCGCATGCTTTTGGCATGTATTATTCTGATAATCCCTCCTTTTGTCCTGATCTTCGAACAGCCGGATCTGTCCACCAGTATAATGATACTCGTTATATTCGGAGTACTTATGTTCCTTGGCGGTCTGAGTTATAAAGTCATTCTCGTTGTTGCGGCTATCGCAATACCTTCAGCCGTCATTCTTCTTAACATGATACTCACTCCGGGCCAGACAATAGTCAACGAATATCAGCAGAAACGTCTGCTCGCATGGATCCAGCCCGAAAAATATGCATCGACGGAAGCATATCAGCAGCTTAATTCGATTACCGCGATAGGTTCGGGACAGCTGCAGGGCAAGGGACTTAACAATAACGTTATAGGCTCGGTCAAGAACGGTAACTTCATTTCGGAAGCCCAGACAGACTTTATTTTTGCCATAGCGGGAGAGGAACTTGGCTTTATCGGATGCTGCGGCATAATCATATTACTGCTTCTGATAGTCATTCAGTGTATATGGACAGCTGCCCGTGCAGATGATATGGCAGGAAGGCTTATCGCGGGAGGAATGGCCGGTTTTATCGGTTTTCAGACTTTCATCAACATAGGCGTCACCACAATGATACTGCCCAACACCGGTCTTACACTGCCTTTTGTAAGTTACGGCCTGACATCCCTTGTTACCATGTTCATTGGTATAGGGATAGTGCTTAATGTAAGACTTCAGGCAGATAATCTTATGTACTGAACGGCATGGCGAAAGGAAATATTTCATGAATATAGGATTGATAGCTCACGATTCAAAGAAGAAACTTATGCAGAATTTCTGCATTGCATACAGGGGAATACTCAGCAAGAACACATTATATGCCACCGGGACGACCGGACGGCTTATTGAGGAAGTCACAAACCTTACTATACATAAATATCTTGCGGGTCATTTGGGGGGAGAGCAGCAGATAGGTGCTCAGATAGAACATAACGAGATCGATCTGATGATCTTTTTGAGGGATCCTCTGTCTCCGAAATCACATGAACCGGATGTGAGTTATATCATAAGACTGTGTGATATGCATAATATCCCTCTTGCGACCAATGTCGCAACTGCGGAGCTTCTTATCAAATCCCTTGACAGAGGAGATATGGAATGGCGTGAAATGTACAAGTAAGTATATCCTGTTCTCAATAGGCATACTGTTTATCTTAACTCTGACCGGATGCGGGACTTCGGGTTACAGGATGCCTTATGACTACAAGACAAAATTATCCGCATTTACCTTCAATACATTGAGCAGCGAAGATACCGCTGTTCCGTTTGCAGGCGATCTGTGTGTGGCTGGCGACGAAAATACCCAGGGCGGTCCCGATATGTCCATGGCCACTTCGGCAGGTCTGTTTGATGTAGGTTCATGCGGCACGATATATGCCAAAAATCTTCATAAACAGATGTATCCCGCATCTCTGACCAAAACTATGACAGCGCTTCTGGCGTTAAAATACGGACATCCCGAAGATACCATTACCGCCTCGGCCAACGTATATATAAGCGAGCCGGGCGCCCAGCTTATAGGGCTTAAGGAAGGAGATAAGCTTACTCTCGATCAGGCTCTTCATGCTCTTTTGATGTATTCCGGTAATGATGCGAGTATAGCAATAGCCGAGTATATTTCCGGCAGCGTGGATGAATTCTGCAATCTCATGAACCGTGAAGCGGCAGAACTCGGGGCCACAAATACACATTTTGCAAACCCTCACGGTCTGTCGGATGACAGTCATTATACTACAGCATATGATCTATATCTTATCTTCAACGAAGCCATGAAATATGATAAATTCAAAGAGATAATCGGCATGACCGAATATACGACCACTTACAGCGATCGTGACGGCAAAGCCAAGGAACTGACAATAAAAAATTCAAACCTGTATCTTACCGGAGACTTCAGTGCGCCGTCAAATGTAAACATCATCGGCGGGAAAACAGGGACTACCAAAATGGCCGGCTCATGTCTGGTGCTTTTATCCAACGATCAGAAGGGAAATCCTTATATTTCCATCATATTAAAGGCACAGGACCGGGATTCTCTTTATAACGAAATGTCAAGGCTTTTGGAACAGGTTCCGTGACTATTTATCTGTTGTCTTTTGATATAAAATCATCTATAATAAACTAAGGTATTTCAAAAAAGTTCGTAAAGGAGGAGATTACAATGATACAGTTGATCGTTGGCGCAAAGGGGAAAGGAAAGACCAAGCATTTGCTTGAGAAGGTAAATGCGGCGGCCAAAACGAGCAACGGCAATATTGTTTACCTTGATAAGAACAATAAGCATATGTATGAGCTCAGCAATAAGATACGCCTGATTAATGCATCAGAGTTCCCCATATCGTCCGAAGATGAATTTGTAGGCTTTGTATGCGGCATCGTTTCACAGGATCACGACCTGGAACAGGTATATTTTGACAGTTTTATGGATGTTGCCTACATAAAGGAACGTACACGGACAGAAGATGTTATTAAGAAACTGGACAAGATAAGTGAACAGTTCAAGGTTGATTTTGTAATAAGCGTAAGCCTTGACGCATCTGAACTTTCGGAATACTTGAAATCGAAGGTGATCGTATCACTTTAATAAAATAACTGAATACAGTGATTAGGAGGGAGAGTTTAATACTTCTCCCTCCTAATTGGTTTGTTTAGGGGAAGTATAAGTGCCGGAAAGAATGGAACATAAGAATAAAAAGGTGAAAAAATACAGGCCTCCGATAAATATCAATCTCGGATTGATAATTTTCGGAGCTATTTTTGTGTACCTTATTATCGTTGTTGTCACTTATTTAAAAAGTGAGCATATAGCACCGTATGAAGTTACTCTCGGTTCTCTTGCTGTCAATAATACATACACCGGTGTCATACTGCGGGATGAAACCGTGGTCGAGTCAGATTATTCCGGATACATCAACTATTATGCAAGAGAAGGAGAGAAGGTAGCCAATAACTCCATGGTGTATACGATAGATGCCACAGGTAAGATAAACGATCTTATCAATAATGACTCCGGTGATACCGTAATGCTCACCAAGGAGGATATGTCCGAATTAAAGACTGCAATCTCAACATTCTCTTCGGGATTTGATCCCGTAAACTATTCTGATACATATGATTTTAAATTCAATATAGAAGGCACGGTTCTTAAGATAGCCAATTATAAGGTGCTTGCCAATATCGACGAGTACAGGTCGGGGGAATATGCCGATAATGTCAATTTCGGATATGCTCCGGCATCCGGAATACTCGTGTATTCGGTTGACGGATATGAGACACTTACGAGCGAGGATATGACCAGGGCTCTTCTCTATAACGAGAACTATGAAAAGAAGCAGTTTGCCAACAGCGATCTTATATCGGAGGGGGATCCCGCATACAAGCTTATTACCGCTGAAGAATGGTCACTTCTTATCGAGATCGATGAACAAAAATACAAGGAACTTGAGGATAAGGATTACATTAATGTACGATTCCTCAAGAACAACTATACTTCCTGGGCCGCAGTATCGATACTCAGACAGGATGGTACCATATTTGCGAAGCTGGATTTCAACAATTCGATGGTAACCTTTGCCACCGACCGTTTTCTTGAGATAGAGCTTTTATCCGGCAGCGACCAGGGACTTAAGATCCCGAATTCAGCCATTGTGGAAAGACCGTTCTATCTGATACCAGTCGATTATCTTACCTATGGCGACAACGGGGTTGATGAAGGCTTCATGCGTGAGAGCTTTCTTGAGGACGGAACACCTACAACGGAATTTATAAAGGCTACGATCTATGCCTTATATGATGATCAGTATTACGTGGATGAATCAGTGTTCAAGATAGGTGATTATATAATCAAGCCCGAGACCGGCGACAAATATCCTATAAGTAAACAGGGTATGCTCACCGGAGTTTACAATATCAATAAGGGATACGCCGATTTCAAGCAGATCACAGTCCTGTACCAGAATGAAGAATACTCTATCGTTAAGTCAAATACGCAGTACGGACTGAATGTTTACGATCATATAGTATTGAAAGGTGATTCCGTAAATGCAAACGATTTTATATATGAATGAGGAGGCAATAAATTACATGCTTAAGGAGAATCTTGAAAATGTACTTAAGAATATCGCCGATTCCGAAGAACGTTCGGGAAGAAAGAAAGGCGACGTTACGCTCATTGCCGTAAGCAAGACCAAACCCGTAGAGATGATAAAGGAAGTCTATGACCTCGGGGTACGCGATTTCGGTGAGAACAGAGTTCAGGAACTTACGGAAAAATATGACAAGCTGCCTTCCGATATACGATGGCATCTCATAGGTCATCTTCAGACAAACAAGGTAAAATATATCATTGATAAGGCATATATGATACACAGTGTCGATTCGCTTAAGCTTGCAAACGAGATTAGCAGAGAAGCAGTTAAGCATTCGGTAACGGCAAATATCCTTATAGAAGTCAATGTTTCCGGAGAGGAGAGTAAGTTCGGTGTATCACCCGAAGACCTTGAAGATCTTATAAGAAAGATTTCCGTTTTACCCGCAATAAGGATACGTGGACTTATGACCGTGGCACCATATGTTGTGGATTCTGAGGAAAACAGGCAATTTTTTATCAAAATGAAGCAATTTGCTGTTGACATAACGCGGAAAAACATTGATAATGTAAATATGGATTGTCTGTCCATGGGTATGAGCGGTGATTATACCGTTGCAGTAGAGGAAGGGGCTACATTCGTACGCGTGGGAACATCCATTTTCTGTGAGAGGAACTATAAATAACTTAGATAAGGAGAGTGGGAACGATGGCATTTTTTGACAACTTATTGAAGTCCATGAAGTACAACGATGAGGACTTCGAAGACGAAGAGTATTTCGACGAGGAAGATGAATATGAAGAGCCTCCCCGCCAGCGTAAGTCTATGAAGACTGCAACACTTGAGGATGATTATGACAACAAGTCATTCGGGAGGACATCAGGTAAGGTAACATCCATAGGAGGTCGTTCATCGCAGATGAAGAACGTAAGACCCGGTGGAAATGTAAATGAGGTTTGTGTAATAAAGCCTACAACAGTTGAGGATTCAAGGGAGATAACCGATACACTGTTATCAAACAGGACAGTGGTACTTAATGTTGAAGGGCTTGATATGGATGTAGCTCAGAGGATAATAGATTTTACTTCGGGAGCAACATATGCGGTAGGAGGAAATCTCCAGAAAATATCACATTATATTTTCATAATAACACCGAGGAACGTGGATATTTCGGGAGATTTTCAGGAGATTTTATCAGGAGCGTTCGATGTTCCTGCTCTAAACACGAAATATTGATCAGTCAGGGCGGTCGGAGGACCGCCCTTTTTTGAGGGAATAAACATGGAAGACTTTGTGACCGTAAGCGTTAAGAACACGGCTCCGTATGATGTTCTTATAAGAAGTGATTTTTCATCACTTTCAGAAAGAATGTCTGCTTTATTCGATGAAAAATGCAGGCTCTGTATAATAGCGGACAAAAATGTATCCAAACTGTACGGTGAAGATGTAATATCCGAGTTTAAGAAGATATATGAAAATGTTGACATGATCGAACTTGAACTTGGTGAAGCCAACAAGTCGCTTGATACGGTTTCCAAATGCTATTCATATATGCTTGAGAAGAAATACAGCAGGAAAGATGCCGTAGTGGCTCTTGGCGGAGGTATATGCGGAGACCTGGCCGGTTTTGTTTCGGCAACCTATATGAGAGGTATAGGCTTTGTTCAGATACCCACAACGCTGCTCTCAATGGTGGACTCCAGCAGCGGCGGTAAAACAGGTGTCAATTTCGATGATTACAAGAACATGGTCGGCGCATTTAAGATGCCTGCTCTTGTATATATAAATACAACCGTATTAAATTCACTTCCCGACCGCGAATACGCATCCGGAATGGCTGAGGTGTTAAAATCAGGTCTTATAAAGGATGGACTTTTCTATGAGTGGCTTATAAATAATTTCACACAGATAAATGAACGTGACACGGAATATGTAAGCGAGATGCTGTATAAGTGCATCAATATAAAGCGCCTGTATGTCGAGAAGGATCCGTATGAGAAGAACGAAAGAGCCATCCTTAATTTCGGACATACGATAGGACATGCTCTTGAAAAATATACTGATTTTGAGTATTCACACGGCGAATGTGTTGCTCTCGGCAGTGTTGCGGCGGCATATATCTCTTTTAAAAAAGAATATCTGTCTGCGGAAGAGTATTACGAGATACGGGATATGTTTGTATCTTTCGAGCTCCCGATATCGCTCGAGAATATCGATATAGACAAAGTAGTTGAATATACCAGGTCGGATAAGAAGAATTCATCCGGAAATTTACGTTTTATCCTTCTTAAGAAAATAGGAAAAGGTATAATATCCGAAGATGTTACCGAAGATGATATCAGGGAGGCTGTCAGACAGATCAATTTTGATCCCAATGATTGATGCATAGATTATTATGAAAAAAAGTGTTCTTCTTACGATCGATCTTATCATGGCTGTTCTTCTCATATTCCTTGACCAGATAACAAAGATATGGGCTGTAAACAGGCTGAAAGACGGTGAACCCATCATTCTGATAAACGGAGTTTTAAAGCTTTATTATCTTCCAAACGGTAATACCGGAGCGGCTTTCGGTATCCTGTCGGGACACAGATCGTTTTTCCTGATCATAGCTATAGTTGTTGTTACGGTCATCGCTTTTGCTCTTACACGAATTCCGAACACAAAGAAATTCAAGCTCCTGCGGATACTCCTTGTCTTTGTAGCCGCCGGAGGAGTGGGGAATATGATAGACCGTTTCCGTTTAAGCTATGTGATAGATTTTATTTATTTTTATCTTATCAATTTCCCTATATTCAATGTTGCTGACTGCTATGTCACGGTCGCTACGATAAGCATAGCCTTGCTTGTAATATTCAAATACAAAGATGACGACCTTAAAGTTCTGGAGCAGTCGTTCAGGGGCAAAAATGAATGAATACAGTTTCATATGCGCCGAAGATATATCCGAAATGCGCATTGACAGATGCATAACAGACGAATATGAAGAGTTATCACGTTCTTATATCCAGAAACTCATTAAGGAAGGCCGTGTATTTGTAAACGGAAGTGCCTGTAAGGCAAGTCTTAAAGTCTCATCGGGCGACGTTATATGCTTCAGTGCACCGGAAGCTGTCATTCCCGATATAATCCCTCAGAATATCCCGCTTGATATCCTTTATGAAGACAGTGATGTTATTGTTATAAACAAGCCCAAGGGGATGGTAGTCCATCCTGCGCCGGGGCATTATACAGATACGCTCGTAAATGCCATACTTTATCACTGCGGCAATGAACTCTCCGGTATAAACGGAGTAATGCGTCCCGGAATAGTGCACAGGATAGACATGGACACCACAGGCTCACTTCTTGTCTGTAAAAATGATAAGGCACATCTTAGCATAGCAGAACAATTAAAGGAGCATTCTATAAAAAGGATATACACGGCGCTTGTACACGGATGTCTTAAGGATGACGAGGGGCGTATCGATGCTCCGATCAGCAGACATAAAACAGACCGCAAGAGGATGGCCATTGACCCAAATGGCAGAAGAGCGGTAACAAATTACAGGGTAGTGGAAAGATTCGATAAATATACACTGATCGAATGCCGGCTTGAAACAGGACGCACGCATCAGATAAGAGTACATTTAAGTTCGATAGGTCATCCTATAGTAGGAGATGAAGTGTATTGCAGCATAAAATGTCCGTTCAAACTAAAAGGGCAGACCTTACATGCCGGTATCATAGGATTCATACATCCAACATCCGGAGAATACTTGGAAATAGAAGCGCCTTTGCCGGAATACTTTTCCTCACTTCTTGATAAACTGAGGCACTGACAGTTATTTTGAACAAATCATATACTAAAACCTGATGATTTAGTGTATAATAATATAAAATAAATCCGGAGGGCAACACATGAATACCGTTATTACGATTGGTCGTCAGTTTGGAAGAGGAGGAAGAGATATAGGCGAAAAGCTCGCCTCTCATTACGGAATTGCTTTCTATGATAAGGATCTCTTAAAGCGTGCTGCCAAGGAAAGCGGTATATGTCCCGAACTCTTTGAGAACAACGATGAAAAGCCGACCAGCAGTTTCCTGTACAATCTTGTAACTGACACTTATTCGTTCGGTTATTCTTCCCCATATATCGAAATGCCTTTAAGCCATAAGGTCTTCCTTGCTCAGTTTGATACGATCAAGAAAATAGCACAGGAGGGACCTTGCGTAATAGTAGGAAGATGCGCGGATTATGCACTTTCAGACTTTGGCAACCGCATAAGCGTCTTCATATATGCTCCGCTTGAAGACAGGATAAAGCGGATAACCGATAAATATCCGGATGTCAACGATCCTTCCAAAATAAAGGACATGATCATCAAGACCGATAAATCACGGGCAAATTATTATAATTATTATTCATCCAAGAAATGGGGCAGAGCAGATTCATATGATCTGTGTGTGAACAGCTCCATACTCGGTATAGACGGAACAGTTGATCTTATTTCAGATTTTATAGACAAGATTTCATAATATGCGAAAGATAAACAAGAAATATATCCATATCGGTATGATCGCGACAGTGGTTGTTTGTATCTGCATCGCATTTGACCACCTTTTGTCAAACGGCAGCAATTTCGAATCTGCCAGATCAAATTTCAGAAGTATCATGCTGCCTATTTTTGACGGCATAGCACTCGCATATCTTCTTAATCCGCTCATGAAGTATAATGAACGTAAGTGGATAGAACCGATGTTTAAAAAACTGAAGGTTAAGGACAATCCCAGAAATCCGAAACGTATCCGGGCGATAGGTGTAACGGTTACATTGATCATATTCCTGCTTATAGTCGCGGGATTAATCCTTCTTATAGTGCCTCAGCTGCTTGACAGTATCCAGAGTATCATCACAAGGTTTCCTTCCTATGTTAATTCGTTCAATAAATGGGCCGACCGCTTTCTGGTGAGTTATCCGCAGTTTAAGCAGCTTATAGACACATATTGGGAGAATATAACTGATTATTCGACAAAAGAGATCCTCCCCAAGATACAGGCTCTGCTCTCAACGGTTTCATCAACCGTACTCGGCAGTGTATGGAGTGTACTTGTCTTCATATTCAAGCTTATAATCGGAATAATCCTGTCCGTATATCTTCTTTTTAACAAAGAAGTATATGTTGCTCAGGCCAAGAAGATCGCATATTCCCTTTTGGATGAAGAAAAGGCCAATAACCTTATTAACAATACCAGATTTGCCAACAAGACTTTTGGTGGTTTCATTTCAGGCAAGATCGTGGATTCACTGATAATCGGAATACTGTGCTTTATAGGCACGACGATACTCGGGATCCCGTATGCATTGCTTGTGAGTGTAGTAGTGGGAGTGACTAATGTGATCCCGTTCTTCGGTCCTTATCTTGGTGCCATACCGACAGCATTCATCATACTCATGATCAATCCCGTGAAATGCCTTTGGTTCCTTATTTTTATCCTTATACTGCAGCAGATCGACGGTAATATCATAGGGCCCAAGATATTGGGTGATTCCACCGGATTATCAAGTTTCTGGGTAATATTTGCGATCACGGTATTTGGCGGATTCTTCGGAGTCGGCGGTATGTTCCTGGCTGTACCGATCTTTGCGATCATTTATGCCGCGATAAGAACGTTCATAAATACCCGTCTTGAGAAAAAACACATGCCAAGTAATACTGATTTTTATATTCATTCGGATTTTCATTCCGATGAAAAAATGAGGGATACAAATACAGGCGAAGTTATAATGTTTGCACGTAAGACATTTTCAAATGTAAATTATGATGATAATAACCTTACAAACGCGACAATGGAACTTGAATTTGATGATGATTACGATCAGGAGGCTTCTGATTATAACGGGGAAGAGTGATCTGAAGCGATATGCAACTATGCGCGAAAGACAACTTTAACGAATAGATGGGCGCAAATTACATTACTCAGTCTATATTAATTTGTATTCGCCCCATCTGATTCGTTAAAGTTGAGGGTTTATTTTATGCATCCTTTCGTTAAAGTTGGGGAATATTTTTTCGCCCCATCTGTTTCGTTAAAGTTGAAGGTTTGTTTTATGCATCCTTTCGTTAAAGTTGGGGATTATTTTATGCCAAATCTGATTCGTTAAAGTTGAGGATTTATTATCGGTTTTATAAAGGACTTACATATATGGAATTACAACGACTGCTCAGTTACGTGCGCAAGGCTGTGGATGATTATTCTCTTATAGATGAAGGCGATAAAATTGCTGTCGGGATTTCGGGCGGCAAGGATTCGCTTACACTGTTATATGCCCTTAATGCTCTTAAGAGGTTCTATCCGAATCATTTTGAGATCTGTGCCGTGACTGTCGATCTGGGATTCGGAAATCTCGATCTTGAACCGATTCGCTCTCTATGCGATTTTCTGGATGTTAAATATACAATTATAGGTACGGACATCGCTAAAATCGTTTTTGAGGACCGTAAAGAGACAAATCCCTGTTCATTGTGTGCGAAAATGCGAAAGGGAGCTCTTAATCAGAAAATAAAGGAAATGGGTTTTAATAAGGTGGCTTATGCACATCATAAGGATGATGTGGTTGAAACCATGCTTTTATCGCTTATATATGAAGGCAGATTTCATACTTTTTCGCCTAAAACTTATTTAGACCGTATGGATGTCACTGTGATAAGGCCTTTATTGTATGTTAAGGAAGCCGATGTTGTGGGTTTCTGTAACAAAATGAAGCTTCCGGTCTGTAAAAGTCCTTGTCCGGCAGACGGAAATACGAAACGTGAATATGCAAAGGAACTTTTAAGATCACTCGAACATGAAAATCCCGGAACCAGGGAGCGAATGTTTACGGCGATCGTAAATTCCGGGATACACGGGTGGCCGCCTGTTTAAAAATATATGTACGATCGTTAATTATTTAACAATCGAATTTCTGGATCTTTAAATTCATAAGAATGATTTTACGTATTTTTTCTTCCGTTAATGCAATAAGTTCAATTTTTCTCTATATTTGATATATCAGTCGGAAAGACGGTAGGTTTATGGCAGTTTCAAAAAAATATCGCGATTATCATGAACAGAACGATATCAACAATATGACAAGGTTAAGAGAGGTTATCACTACTCTCCCATCCTTCTGCAGGGACTTCTTTTTGGGCATCAAGGATACGACCGCCACGAGGACCAGGCTCGCATATGCATATGATCTTAGGCTGTTTTTTGAATTCCTGCATGAGAATAACCCATATTGCAGCAAAAAACAGATAACGGATCTTGATATAGAGATTCT
>JAFSZZ010000125.1 GCA_017458765.1 Lachnospiraceae bacterium
CCCGTTTGGCATGATAGATACCTTAAGTTATCCGACGAGCATGTCTGTCATATATACGGATTCGATACCTTTGGCCGCACTGTTTTTCAAAATATTTAACGGCATACTGCCGGTGCATTTCCAATATTTCGGCATCTTCGGTCTTGTAAGTTTCTTGCTGACGGGCGGTATTTCGTCCCTTCTCACATATTCGCTTATTTCGGGAAGCGGCAGAGATGATGCTGCGGATGATAACAAAGCAGATGATAAAAACAGGTTAGAAGGATACTTTTCCAAGTCAAGCGACAGCCGCATCCCGTTTATAAACAGGAACCTGCCATATGTGTTAAGCCTGTGCGCATCGATCATTTACATCTTAAGCTTTACGGTATTGCAGCGTATGTTTTATCATACGTCTCTGGGTGCGCAGTGGATCATAGTACTTTCATTGTACATCTGGATCGAGCGCAAAAAATACAGCAAAAAGAAGACGCTCATCGTATATTCGCTGATGGGACTTTTGTGCGTCGGCATACACAGCTACTATGTGCCGATGGCCGGCAGCATTTTGCTGGCGGCATCCGTTGAAAAGGCGATAGGCATGAGAAAAAAAGATGCCTTACAGACAAAGATCGTGATCAGGGACGAACTTATAAATATCCTTGGTTTTTGCGCATCGGGTCTTATTACCCTCTTTGCATTCGGCGCCTTCCATGGTCCGTCCGGCGGATACGACGAGGGGCTTGGGAGCTTTACGAGCAACCTTAACACCTTCATAAATCCCATATACGGGAGCATCATCATAAAGCCCATGAAGCTGTATTATGATTTCCAGTATGAAGGTTACGGATACCTCGGCATAGGAGTGTTCATGCTCCTTGCGGTATCGCTTGTATATCTTGTTGGGAAAATAAGGGCGGCAGGTTTCAAGGCTTACTTTAGGGAACACATAAGGGCAGCTGTTTTCTTATGCCTTCTTCTGATCGACTTCATGCTCGCGGTACTGCCGATGGTCACATTTTCCGACAAGAAACTCTTCGGAGTCCCGCTGCCCGGATTTGTAAGGAGTGCAGCCGGCATATTCCGTTCGAACGGAAGGTTCATTTGGGTGCCCGTATACCTTATCTTTACGGGATCGGTCGTATGCTCCGTGAGGCTGTTTTCGGAGCGCTTCGGGAAGATGGATAAGGGAAAGGGGATAGTCCTTAAACTGCTGCTCGTCATCGTGCTTCTCCAGGTGCTTGACACGACAAGGACGGTTTCCGATAAACAGGCGTATTTTAAGACCGGGCAGGTACATGAAAATGTCTGGGAAGGATTTTCTCTGCCGCAGGATAAGTACAGCGAATTTACGTTTTTGTATAATGAGAACGATATAATAATGGATACCGCATTTTATGCCTATCTTAACGGTTTAAAGCTTAACAGCTTCTATTATGCGAGAGACATTGATGATGCGATAGATAAGGATATTGAAGAAAAAAGAAAAGAGATAGAAGCGGGAAACGCAAGGGATGATGTGGTCTATATCTGCAGGAAGGATGATCCGATAGCGGAGGATGTTACGGGGATATTCTGGGTAGATCTGGATGAGGATCATCTGGCCGGAATGAAATTTCAGACAAAAAAAAGGACCTCTGTCCGCTGACAAATGCCCTTTTGGTTGTCCACCATTCTGAACAATATTAGATCATATATGGCTTGATAACAGCCAAAACGTCATCTACATTGTCCTCAG
>JAFSZZ010000126.1 GCA_017458765.1 Lachnospiraceae bacterium
GTCGTTTCGGAACCGCCTCCTACAGAAAATACCATTATGCAGTCCTTGTCGTTTACCTTAGATGTCTTAAGCCATTCCGAGAAGGTCGTCTCCCATCCTTCATCATTTGTCCTTGCTGTAAGTTCGGAAACATTGTCCGTCGGCGCATAGGTTTCTATCTTACCGATCTTACGGAAATCGTTTACCGCATGCGATGCATTTGCCGCACTTCCGCCGACGCCCAAGATGAACAACCGTCCTCCCTTCTCCCTTACTTCCTTTAAGATCTCAATCCCCTTTGCGATCTCGTCTCTCGGTATCGTGTTGACGATCTGCATCGTCTCTTCCATATACCTGTCGATGTAAGCTGTACTCATTTTATACCCTCCTTATATTATATTGATCTGTACTTTTTATCTGATCCCGTATTGTTTCCTATGATCCTTTACGGTAGGATCCCGGCTGCCTCCGACACATTATGTACTATGTGGTCCGGCTCGATGTCGCATAATTTTTTGCAGGCATCACATTTTAATTCTCCGATGAAGATCGTCTTAACTCCCGCCGTCTGACCTGCGACTATATCCGTAAACGAATCACCGATCATATATGAGTTTTCGTAATCTATGTTGTAGATATCCTTCGGTTTAAGAAGCAGACCCGGCTTCGGCTTCCTGCAGTCACACGTTTTTATTAGAAACTTCTCCGTCGTCTTCTCACTCATCTTAGGATAGTGCGGACACATGAACACTCCGTCTATATCTATCCCCTGCTCACTTAACTGCTCGCAGAATTTCGTATTTATATCATACAGCGTCTTTAATTTCGACTTACCCTTCGCCGCACCCGGCTGGTTGGTAGCAAGGAAAACGTAGTATCCTTTTTCCTTTATCTTCCTTATCGCATCCGCCGCTTCAGGGAAAGGTTTAAACTCCGATAATTTCTGCGGTGAGTCCATCTGCTCGATATCATCATTGAAAACTATCTCGTTCAGCACTCCGTCCCTGTCAAGGAATACCGCCGGATGCTTCTCATTAAAACGGTGTCTCACATACTCCCTGAACTCGTTTAACGATGCAGGGCTTCCTATTTCATAAAACCTCTTCGTTACTATATGCGCTGCGATCTGTTTATCGATGCTCAGTTTATTCTGGATAAGAGCGATATCAAACTTTATATCCGCCATACCGCCATCCGAATCCTTCGGTATGTCTATGATATCCTTAATATACTCGTCCTCAAAAAGCTTCTTCTCGTAAACACATACTCCGTAATCGATGTAGTCCATTTCAGGAGTCATGTTCATCTTATCGTAAAGCTTTATCTCAGTTCCGTCCATGATGACATTTGACTTATCAAAACGGTTGCCGTTCTTAAGCACCGTCATCAGCGCCCTCATGCCGCGCGATTTTCCTTCAAAATATCTGTACAGCGTTTCTTCGTAATCTATATCCATAAAAGAATCACCGTACATCAGAAGAAAATCATCTTCAAGAAGATCATACGCCCTTCTTACCGCACCGCCCGTTCCCAAAAGTTCCTTGCCGTCATAGCAGTAGGTGATCGATATGCCGAGTGAACTTCCGTTACCGTAATACTCCTCTATCATCTGCGCGCGATAACCTATCAGGAATAAAAACTTCTTAAATCCGTGATGCATAAGGAGCCTGAGCGAATGATCGAAGAACGGTCGCCCTTCCACTTCAACAAGGGGTTTGGGACAGTCCTTCGTATATTCCTTAAGCCTGGTCCCGAGTCCTCCCATAAGGACAACGACCTGCATATCTTCTGCTTCTTTTATGTTAAAACTCCCATCGGCCATATATATTCTCCCTGATACCTGATCTTATAAACCGTCTCAGATCAAAATTTAAGTCTACAGCACTCTCGATCCTTCCATCTCAAAGCGGAACCTTACCTCTTCCATGCCGGTATCCTTCATCGCCTCACGAAGCTTTCTCTTATCATCGCAGTAGAACATCAGGAATCCTCCGCCGCCTGCGCCTATCATCTTTCCGCCCCTTGCTCCGTTCTTAAGGGCCATTTCGTACCACTCATCTATCTGAGGATTGCTCATCCCTCCGGACCTCTTCTTCTTGTATTCCCAATGTACGTTCATGATATCGGCAAAAGCATTCAGGTCACCCTTCTCAAATGCCGCTTTGCTCTGATAACCGAGATCCTTGACAAAATCCAGATTCTTCATCATGTCGGAATTCTTATTTTTACTCTTATCATCCTGTTCCTTCAGGATACTGCCTGCCGAACGTGAGAACCCGGTAAAGTACAGGATCAGATTATCCTCAAGGTTATACATAGTCTCCTTTGAGATATTGAGCGGATCCACCCATACATAACCGTCCTTGTGAAAATTCATGCAGGTGATGCCGCCGTAGGCTGCTATATACTGATCCTGCTTACCGATAGGCTCCTTAAGACGGTTCATCTCTATCTCACACGCCTCCTCCGCAAGGGTACGAGTGCTCACGATGTTACCCTGCATGGTATGGAGAGCCCGAAGCAGTGCAGTCGTAAAACTGCTCGAAGAACCCAGTCCGGTTCCTGCCGGGATATCCGCCATGGAACAGATCTCGATATGGTTTTCCTTCCAATTGAGCATCTTAAGTGCTTCCCTTATTATAGGATGCTGGATCTCATCGATCTCCTGAACATGCTCGAATTTCGAATATTTAAGGAAGTAGCCCTTCTCGAAGGTCTCATGCAGAGTTATATAAACATATTTATCTATCGCTGCGGAAATAAGGAATCCTTCTCTCTGCGTGTAATATGACGGAAGGTCTGTGCCCCCTCCTCCGAGAGATATCCTTAACGGACTTCTTGCTACTATCATTATCTGATCCTCCTTATGATTTTTCAGAAATAAAAATCCCCATTCGATCATGCAAATCAAATGAGGATAGACTCCGTTCCTAAAGATCAATCACAATTTGTTCATCCTTTTCTCTTCGCACAAATGTGTATTGCAGTATTTATTTGTTATGTCAATCGTTCTTCCGGATCACACCATCTCATCCTTTTCCCTTCCAAGATGATGTAAACGACCCTTAAGATCCATCAACATATTGATGATATCACACTATCCGTGATATGGCAACCCGTTTACATAAAATTTACGGATTCTTAATCCCTGGCTTCAAATACCCACTGATTGGCCATAAGATACTCGACCGTCTTCACCACACCGTCTTCTATGGTAGCCTTAGGTGTCCATCCGAGCGAACGCACCTTCTTCGTATCAAGGTAGATGAACGGATTGTCACCGATCCATCCTCTCTCCCCGCCTGCATATGTGAACTCAGGCTTAACTCCCAACTTCCCGCAGATAAAACGTACCGAATCATTGACCTCAACGTATTCATCCGTTCCGAGATTATAGATATTCACCTTCTCTTTTGCATTACGTACTACCGTGAGTATCGCTTCCATGCAGTCCTTAACGTAGAGATATGATTTCTTCTGATGACCGTCACCCAGGATATGAAGGTGGTTTGGATCATCCTTTAACTTCTTGCAGAAATCAAACACATGCCCGTGCGTATAACGCTCACCGAGTATCGATACAAAACGGAAGATATATGCCGTATAACCAAAGCCTTCAGCATATGCCGCGAGCAGTCCTTCACATGCAAGCTTGCTCGCACCATACAGGGACGTCTGTATCGGAAAAGGAGCATCCTCGGGTGTCGGTATTACTTCTGCCTCGCCGTATACCGAACCCGTTGACGAGAAGCCTATCCTCTTTATCCCGTTAGCCCTCATTGCCTCAAGCACGTTAAAGGTCGCTATCGTATTCTGCTCAAGATCCTTCTTCGGATGCTCACAGCCCATGCGCACATCGGCATTGGCTGCAAAATGGAATACGAACTCACAGCCCTTCATGGCCTTTGTCATGGCATCAGGATCAAGTGTATCACCCTCAACCAATGTAAAGCGGTCATTCTTAAGAGCATCCTCAAGGAACTCTCTTCGTCCCGTTGAAAAATTGTCATAAGCCACCACTTCATTTTCAGGTTCGCTAAGCAGCCTGTCCACCATATTTGATCCTATGAATCCTGCACCGCCGGTTACAAAATATTTCATGTTCATTCTCCTATCATTTATTTCTAAATATCCCTGACTGCACTCTGGGCCATTTCCTTGAATTTTATGGCATCCCTGTTGAGTGCTTCGTTGTACTGGACGCAGCCAAGCTGCATTTCTATCCTGAGTTCATTGTTCGTAACAACACCCGCGTACAGAGCCTTATCCTTGAACTTATTCGTAAGCCTCTCTTCTACAAGTTTTGCTCCCGCAAGATCGCAGGTAAGTATGATACCGAAACTGCCTTCCGAATCTATTGAATATACTCTGTCTTCAAGACGTATTGTATCGCATACGACCTTCGAAAGCCTTACCACGACTTCGTTGAATTCCTTCGGTTTGAGTACCGTTTTCATCTCTTTTACATATTTCGGACGAAGGATCATAAGACTTATCTGCTTATTGTTCCTCTCTGCATATGATATCTGTGTCTGTATATCCATATACATACTTCTTAAGTTATACAGGCCTGTTACCGGATCTGTCATGACAAGTTCTCCCAACTGCTCAGTCATAACTTCCTGCGAACGCTCCTGCTCCACTTTTGCTTTATTTACATATGTATATCCCAGGACCATAAGACCGGGTACCAGTATCCATCCAAACGATATCTTATTGATTTCCGATGACGACATCAGGGCAGAAATCTTGATGCCGATATAGATGACTGTCTGTATCGCTGCTAAGATCATTGCGGCATTGATAACACGGAATGCAGCCAAAATGGCGGCCGTAAAAGTAACCGCCACCATAACAAGATTTTCCTTATACAGTTCATGTCCGCAATTTGCCATAACGACAGAAGCGATTATGAATGCACAGAATATGAGTACCGTACCCAGATCATACATGACCTTGCCGGTATATTTTGTTTTCTTAGCCTTAGACTCCTTTACGGCTTTCTGCTTTTTTCCGGATCTTTTCTCCTTCTCCGGCTTCTGCTCCGCCTCAGTCTTCTCTTTTGTACGCTTAGCCATTTCCCTGTTTCCTTAACACTTTTCAGGTTCGGGATATTCCACTCCGAATGTATCAACCGTAACCGTCTTCATGATCTGCGGTTCCAAGGGCCTGTCCGAAAAATCAGTCTCGCACTCCGCTATCTTGTTGACAGCCTCAATTCCTTCCGTTACCTTGCCGAACGCTGCATAGGCGCCGTCAAGATGCGGAGAATTCTTATGCATGATAAAGAACTGTGAACCCGCCGAGTTGGGCATCATTGTCCTTGCCATCGACAGAACACCTTCACTGTGCTTAAGATCGTTCTTAAATCCGTTCTGTGAAAATTCACCGCGTATGCTGTAACCCGGACCACCGGTACCTGTCCCGTCGGGACATCCTCCCTGGATCATAAAACCATTTATCACCCTGTGAAAGCACAGTCCGTCATAATAACCTTTATTTATCAGGCTGATAAAATTGTTGACCGTATTGGGTGCGATATCCGGATAAAGTTCCGCCTTTATCACATCGCCCGATCCCATCGTTATAGTTACTATAGGATTAGCCATATTATCCCTCCCGTTTATTTTCCGCTTAAATATTTCTCTATTCCTTCAAGAGCCGCATCCTCATCCCTGCCGTCAGCAGATACCGTGATCGTATCACCTGTCTGGAGAATAAGCGTCATCATTCCCATAATGCTCTTTGCATTTACTTTCTTATCACCTGTCTCAATATAAATGGAACTTTCATACTGACTGGCTGTCTGCACCAATATTGCGATGGGTCTTGCCTCCAATCCGTTCTCAAGTTGAATGGTGATACTCCTTTTTTTCATAATAATCTCCTTTTTGTTTATTCTGCCTTATTGCCCCTGAATTCCTGCTTTTCTGCAAGGTCCGACAGTTTTCTTAATCTGTGGTTGACTCCGGATTTACCTACCGGCGGGTCGCACATCTGACCAAGTTCCTTAAGTGAGGCATCCGGATATTGCAGCCGCAGTTGTGCGATCTGTTTAATACCATCCGGCAGGGACTTGTATTCCGGCATTCTCATCACTGCACGGATATCCTCAGTCTGCTTAACAGCCGCCTCGACGGTCTTGCCTATATTTGCGGTCTCACAGTTGACACGGCGGTTTAGGGAATTCCTCATGTCCTTAAGTATCCTGGAATTCTCAAAATCCATCAGCGCGACATGCGCTTCCATGACATTAAGCGCCTCCACTATGAGAGAACCTTCCTTTATGTATACCACATGATGCTTCTTTCTAAGGATCTCCTTTGCCGCAATGTCGAAGCTCTTCATGATATCAATGAGCGTATCTGCCTGTTCACGCCTTCTGCATACTATCTCGAAATGGTAGGACTTGTTCGGATCCGATACGGAGCCTGCCGCCAGAAACGCTCCTCTTAAATATGCTCTCCTGCAGCAGGATTTCTGCAGCAGGATCTCACTTCCGACAGCCTGCTTAAGCATACGTATATCATCCCTGTCCTTAAGTATGATCCCGGGATCACCATCCGGCATGGATTCAATGGCATTCTCATTTATATTAAAGGTTTTGACAATCAATGTAAAGCATTTTTCAGCCACAAGCGCATTGTCAAACTTCAAAACGAGCCGGGCCGTCTGATCCGGATCGCTGCTGCTTACATATAAACCGAGGTCTGACGGTCCTGTGCAGAACGATATAAGAGCCGCTAACTCGGCCAGCCGGCAGTGCCTTGAAGTACCTGTATGCTTAAACAATTCTTCCTTAACACTTCCGGCAAATGACATGTTTTACGTCTTCCTCTTTGCGTCCTTATCAATATCCCTGTGTTCTATCTTAAAACCGTAATCCTCGTGTCTGTTCATCCGCTCATACAGGGCATTTGCCAGAGTAACACTCCTGTGCTTTCCGCCCGTGCATCCGATCGCAACGACCAGCTGGTTTTTTCCTTCTATTATGTAATTCGGAAGAAGGAAGAGGAGCATGTCTTCAAGCTTGTCAAGAAAGACGTCCGCCTCCTTATGGGACATGACAAAATCCTTCACTTCCTTATCGTTCCCGCTCTTGTGTTTTAACTCCTCATGATAATACGGGTTCGGAAGGAACCTTACATCAAAACACAGATCCGCATCTATCGGTATCCCGTATTTGAA
>JAFSZZ010000127.1 GCA_017458765.1 Lachnospiraceae bacterium
CTCCGCGAGAAGCTCGAGGAGGAGCCGAACGAACCCAGACTTATAAAAACGGTATGGGGGACGGGTTACTATCTTGAGCTTAAGTAACTTATGATGCTATGAAACAGATAAGACGGATTTTTATCATATACACCATATTGATGCTTGCCGTGATAGGGACCTTTATGCTCCGCGGCAGGCAGTTTGATGACACCGACAGGGATATCTCCTACTACAATGACCTTTTGTATAAAGTATGCGATGACTACGATGCGGGACTTACCGAAGAAGAAATAGAAAGAAAATACGACTGCAGGATCATCCTTTCAAAGGAGATACAGGACCCGGAACTTGCGGAACTTTATAAAAAAGGTGCGCTTGTCCTTGATCTTGCCCCGGGCGGTGATTATATCGGAAAGGTCGCCTGGGCGGATTCGCAGGACATACATGAGCGTGCCAAAAGATTTTTTATGCTCACATCCTACAGTCTGTGGATCGGTATCCTCATATGCGGCTACATCCTCATTTTCATCGTTTATCTTAATCTTATCAGACCCGTGGATGAACTTACCGCCTTCTCCGAAGAGATCGCAAAAGGCAACCTGGAAGTCCCTCTTCCCAGACACGGGCACGGTCTCTTCGGCAACTTTACGGAATCCTTCGATATCATGAGGCTTACTCTCAGGGAATCAAAACAACGTGAGATAGATTCCGAAATGGCCAGGAAGGAGATCGTCACAAAATTAAGCCACGACATCAAGACTCCCGCAGCGGTCATCAAGGCTACCTGTGAGGTCCTGGAACTGAAATTCGGAAGAATGGCAGATACTAAAACACAGGATGACAATATGTCCGTTAACCCGGACACTAATAACAACGATGATATTCTTGAAAAGATCGGGATCATTTCATCCAAAGCAGACATGATAAGCTCTCTTATGAGCAACGTGATGCAGACAACGTTAAACGACCTCGAAGAACCCGATGTCAATACGATAGAGGCGGATTCACGCATCATTGAGGATTATTTTTCAAGACTTAAGGATTACGGAAGAATAGTCCTTAAGGGCCACATCCCGTCCTGCCTTTTATACATGGACACTCTGCGTATGGAACAGGTCATCGATAACATAGTGGGCAATTCCTACAAGTATGCAGGGACCGATATCCATGTAAGCTTTTCGGAAACAAACGACATACTTATGGATGACGGCTCAAACGGGCGTTTTATCAAGATCACCATACGCGATTCCGGCCCGGGTGCCGCCGAAGAGGAACTGCCTCTCCTTACGGAAAAATACTACCGCGGATCAAACGCAAAAGAGGCCGCAGGATACGGCCTCGGCCTCTATAACGTCAAATGGTATATGGAAAAACAGGGCGGCGGCATGGACTACTATAACGATAACGGCTTCGTAGTCGAGCTGCTCCTGAAAAAAGTCTAGGTTTATACATCTGCCTTCCATAATCCGTGAAGATTGCAATATTCATAAGCTGCTACCGGCTCTTCATTAACCTTAAATACTGCCTCCGGCTTCATCCCCGGCTTCAGATAGTGTATCTGGAATCCGCCGGTCGTTACGAGCACGATCCATTCAATGTAATGCGTATCAAGGCTGGGGTGTTCAACGGACCCAACCTTTACGGTCACTGTATCGCCGTCAACCGATATCACGGGCACATGCTTTTCCCCGGCGGCATCGGTAGTATTGGGTATAAGTTCCGTTCCGACCGAAAGTGCCTTATCACTTATTACTGTCTGATCTTCCAATCTGTAAAATTTCATAAACAACCCTCCCTATAGTTTTTCTACAGTATATCACATTTTACCGATTTAAACATAATGATCATCAGCCTCTACCGGTAA
>JAFSZZ010000128.1 GCA_017458765.1 Lachnospiraceae bacterium
GAGCACAAGATCGTAAGCGCCCTGAACATCCGGAAACGAGGTGACGGTTTCCTTGATGCTTCTTGACAGTTCGGGATCGTTACTTTCACCGAGGATCTTAGAGACTGTTTCCTTAAGCATATCGAAGCCGGATTTTACGATGACAAGAGAGATGACAGCGCCGAGCCATGCCTCAACCGAGATGTGGAAAACGATGAAGACTATTGCCGCGACGAGTGTGGATGCGGAAATGATCGAGTCAAGTGATGCATCCTCGCCGGAATTTATAAGAGAAGCGGAGTTTACCTTCTTACCTACGGATTTTACATATCTTCCGAGTACTATCTTGACGATGACCGCTGCACCCACGATCACCAGAGACACAACAGAATAATCCGGTGTGACCGGGTTCAGGATCTTCTCCACCGATTCTTCAAAAGATGTTAATCCCGCATACAAAACGATAACGGAGATTATCATGGCGCTCAGATATTCGATGCGTCCGTATCCGAAGGGGTGCTTCTTATCCGGCTCGCGTCCCGCAAGTTTGGTCCCTATGATCGTGACAAGTGAACTGCCCGCGTCCGAAATATTGTTGACCGCATCCATGATTATGGCGATGGAATCCGTCATGGTCCCGATAACTGCCTTGAAGGCGGCGAGGAGGACGTTGGCACCGATGCCTATGATGCTGGTCCGTATTATTTTTGATTCTCTTGTGTCCCCTGCACTGCCGGGGATTCCGTTTTCATTTGGTGCCATTGGTCTCATGATAAGCTCCTTTATAAAATGCCAATAATAACAGCACCGGGAGAACACCTTTAAAGAGTGCGGTATCCCGGTGCTGTTGATTAAAATGTTTTAGTTAACACCCTTCTCAAGAGCAAGGGTTCTTGTTGTTATATCACAAACCTCGGAAGGTCCGTAATACTGGATCGCGCCGGGATAAGTAAAGCATGTCTTGACCGCCCACTCATCACGCTTTGAAGCAAAGTATTTAAACGGTGCGCCGTCAAGCTCAACAAGAGCCTTCCTGATGACAGGCTTATCCTGACCGTTCCTTCTCTCTATGTTCATCATCTTGGTTATCGGCATGCCGCCTGCAACCCAGTCCTCAGCGGGAGCTGACAGATTTGATACCTTTGACAGATATCCGGTGTAGCCGTACTGGATGAGCATGAAAGCATTGTAGCCGAGTGAATAGCAGTAGTCAGCATCGAAGTTCGAAGGGAATGCACATCTTCCTTCGTAACCGAAGAAGTGATGCTGTGCACCGAACTTACCCTTGTATGTGCCGGCTTCCTTCCTCTTTGCAAGTTCGTTCTTAACCATCTCAGAGAAGAGCTTCTCGGATTCGATGAGTGATACCTGAACGTTGCCGTGAGGATCTCTCTCGAGGAAGAGCTGCTGCTGGATGCCCTGGGGAAGTATATCGAATACCTTGAAGGATTCTGCCGTAAGTCCCTTCTTTATGAAATCATACTTTGCATTCCAGTCGGGTAGAGCATTGAACTCATCCGTCTTCTTTCCTGCAAGGAGCTCGTTGATCTCAGCGATAAGAGCAGAGAATTCGGGAACGAACTCAACTATGCCTTCGGGGATTATGGCTACGCCGAAGTTCTCGCCGTTGTTGCCGCGCTTCTCAACAGCATCGGCGATGTAGTTCGTGATCTGGGCAAGAGACATCTTCTTAGCGGCTACTTCCTCGCCTATGAGACAGATGTTGGGCTGTGTCTCAAGTGCGCACTCAAGCGCTACGTGTGAAGCACTCCTTCCCATAACCTTTATGAAATGCCAGTACTTCTTGGCTGAATTTGCATCTCTCTCGATATTGCCGATGAGCTCGGAATATGTCTTGGTAGCAGTATCGAAACCAAAGGATGCTTCGATGTCTTCGTTCTTAAGATCGCCGTCTATGGTCTTGGGACATCCGATGACCTGAACTCCGGTATTGTGAGCTGCCATATATTCTGCAAGAACAGCCGCATTTGTATTTGAATCGTCGCCGCCGATAATAACGATGGCGGTGAGGTCATGCTTCTTCGCGACCTCGGTAACGATCTTGAACTGATCCTCGGTCTCCAGCTTGGTGCGCCCTGAGCCGATGATATCGAAACCGCCGGTATTCCTGTACTGATCGATATAAGCGTCATCAAATTCGATATAGTCATCCTCGATGAGTCCGCTCGGGCCGCCCTTGAATCCAAGCAGCACATTATTCTTGTCCGTGGCCTTGATGGCATCATACAGACCGCAGACAACGTTGTGTCCGCCGGGTGCCTGTCCGCCGGACAGGATAACTCCAACGACCTGCTTCTTTGCAGCCGAGGTGTTGGTGCCCTTAACAAATGTTATCTCGTTCTTGCCGTAGGTGTTGGGGAAGAGAGCCTTGATCTTGTCCTGATCGGCTACACTCTGTGTGGCGGCGCCATCCTTAACACAGATCTCCGAGATACCGTTCCTGAGCATTCCCGGAAGCTTCGGGTTATACTCGTATCTTGCCTTCTGAAGGGGTGAAAGATTCATGATTTATCTCCTTTGTAAAATGAATTACTCATACAGATATTGAGCGTATGTATTATAGCACATCCGTCTGCCCATGCCAATAACAGATGGTTTTCGGTAACCGATATTTATTTGCTTTCTATTGCATATAAGTGTAAGATATGTTATGTTTATACCGCTTAGGCATTCACAGCCCGGGCGGATGCAATGTTCAGATCATAAGCACATATGTTTATACCCATCAGGCGACTTCATTTCGCCGGTAAGTCCATTGCAAGCAGTTTTATTTATTATATTACAAGGAGGAGATATATGCAGAAAAAAGAACAATTGAATGATTCGGTGGTTAAGGAAAAAGAGCCTGATTTCATGAGTGCCACGGGGGCGTTGGAGTATGGGCTTACTAATGATTATCTGTTTCATGTGGTTATGCAGAAGAATGAAAAGGTGCTTCGGGGATTGATCGGAAGTATGCTTTCCTTAAAGCAGGATGAGATCATTTCGGTAGAGCTTAAAAATCCAATAATCTTAGGTAAGGCCATGGGCGATAAAGAGATCATCCTTGATCTTAAGATAGTATTGAATAATGAGCAGATCCTTAATATCGAAATGCAGGTAGCCAAGAGAGATGACTGGCCGGAGAGGTCTCTTATATATCTGTGCAGGAATTTTGACAATCTGAAATCCGGGGAGAATTATATTGATGTAATACCATGCCTGCATATTGGAATAATTGATTTTGAATTGTTTGAGGAAGATGATGAATTCTATTCGAGATACCTTCTGGAAAATGTGCAAAATCATCGTATTTATACTACCAAATTCGGGATAAATGTGTTAAATTTAAGACACATAGATAATGCTTCGGATGCAGATATCAAGGATGAACTGGATGCATGGGCACGATTGTTTAAGGCAAGGACATGGGAGGAGTTGAAGACTATGGCGAAGCAGTATGATTTTGCAAGAGAAGCAGCCGCTTCCATATATGCAGTGGCGGAGGATGAGGCGATAAGGCTGCAGTGCGAGGCCAGAGAACGTTATGAGCGGGATTGGAACAGTGCGAAGGAGTCCGGAATGCGTGCCGGAATAAGACAGGGAATTAAGCAGGGAATAGAACAAGGAATAGAACAAGGAATAGAACAAGGAATAGAACAAGGAATAGAACAAGGAATAGAACAGGAAAGAGTTAATACTGAACGCGAGAAGAAGCGTGCTGATGTAGCAGAGGCTGAACGTGATGAGGCAAAACAACAGCTTGAGGAGGCTCTGGCAGAGCTTGAACGCCTTAAAGCTGCGACAAAGTAAATATGGGATGTATAAGAGTAACAGAGCCGTCCGAGTGACGGCTCTGTTACTGCGCATTAAGTATGTAAGAAAATATATATATGATCAACTGATTGCTGTCAATTCTTCAAAGGTCGTATCTAATACTTCACATAGCTTTTTTATTTCAATATCAGTAACATATCTTTTCTGAGTTTCTATCCGTGTAATTACGTTTCTGTCCATATCACAGCCGGAAAGTTGTAACAGCTTTGCAAGGTCGCGCTGAGAAAGCTCTTTTTCGCGGCGAAGACGTAGAAGATTTTTGCTTATTAGATTTTTTGTACCTGTGTCTGAACGAGGCTTTGGCAATTAAAACACCCCCAATTTATGTATTTTTTAAAATAATAGGGTGAATTCTACAAAAGTGTGGTTGTAAAAGTGAGACAGATGTTGTAAAATTGAGACATAAAAATGTTAAATATTGATTCCGAACAGTTCATTCATGTCACAGGACAGAATGTTACAGAGATGAAGAAGAAGGGATACCGTGGGGTTCTGAGTTCCCTTTTCAATGCGGTTGTATGAGAACGTAGAAATATCATAACCGGCGAGCTGAAGCCTTGTAACCATATCTATTTGTTTATAGCCGGCTTGCTTACGGTATTTGCGTATATTATTGCCGATATTGATGTCTTTGACCTGTATGATCCTGTTTTCTTTCACCATATCTATTATTGCCTTCCTTTGCAATAACTTTATTAGATACCTACTCTAAAATATTGCGCCAGAATGCAATAAATGTTATAATCACATGATGAAAACCATGTGACAGATCAATGTTTTTTTGTTGAATATGAGTAATTTAAATGAAACAAAGCCTCCGATATGGTACAGCGGATCATGAATAAATACATAATGAGAAGTGTAAAAATAATAATTGTATCTTTTGTAATGATATTATTAGCGGTATTTTCGGTCTTAGTAAATGTACAGGCTGATGAGATCATGACAGGAACCGTTGATGTCTCCGATCAGGTAATACAGGCCGGAGGTTTCCCTGAGAGTAAGGAAATGCCGGAAAGCGGTGAAATACTAAGATATGCGTCATCCGAAGCATCAGACATAGATATGTATAATGAAATAGCCGGGAAGCTGGCAATAGCAGCCGCTGAATGGGGCGGTTCGGCCGGGCATATAAGAGTTGATGTCAGTTCATATAAGATTCCCGTCAGTAAGGTGAGCAGGTTGGTCAGTACAGTGCTGAATCTATGCCCGGAATGCTTCATGGTTGAGAATGACAAATGTGATTACAGTTACAATTCGTTAGACTATATCACAGAAATAAAATACAGGGTAGACGCAGCTTACAATAAGGAAGATGCAGACAGATTCAATGAGACAGCAGATAAGATATTGTCAGCAGTAGATCCGGTATGGACCGATCTTCAGAAGATCATATATGTTCATGATTATCTGGTTACACATATTGATTACAACACATCTCAGACAAAATACAATGCCTTTAATGCCATAGTGGAAGGTGATGCGGTATGTCAGGGATATGCGCTGGCATATGAGTATCTTCTTAACAGGATAGATGATGACTTTGACTGCCGGATAGTAACCAGCGATGCCATGAAGCATGCGTGGAATATAGTCACGCTTAACGGCAGCAGGTACTACGTTGATGCTACATGGGATGATCCCCTTGATATGTATAAGCTTTATAACAGCTATAATAATTTCATGGTCAGTCAGGGCAGGCTCCATACCAACCATACCGGTACTGACTGGCTCAATGTATATGGGGAGAAGCTCTATGATAATGTAACAACCTCCGATACATATGATTCGCTGCCGTGGGCCGAAATGCATTCAGCTATGCCGATGTTTGGAAACACGGGATTTTATTATAAGGGCGGTTCGCCAATGGTGTTGTATGCCTATGATTTTGCCGGCGGAAGATCAACCGAGATTTCTTCATATGATGGTGTATGGAAGATCTGGAACGGTTCGGGAAGCTGGCAGGGATGCTATGGCTCGATCGTAAGATACGGCAATGGTCTCATTATTACAAAGCCGCGGGAAATAATGCTTTTGGAGCAAAACGGTGATGTTATTAAAACCTACGACATTGAGACCAAGACCGGTGATATATATGGCGGATACATTGAAGGCACTAAGCTTACTTATGATGTATACACCGCTC
>JAFSZZ010000129.1 GCA_017458765.1 Lachnospiraceae bacterium
AGGATGTGGAAAGTGCGAGAGAATCTGTCCTCAGCATCTGCCGATAAGAAACAATCTTAAACTGGTAGCTTCGCAATTTGAGTGATATTACAAATGTAATCACCGGTTAATCAATAGAACGATAAATTGGAAGATAATCTTGCCAGCACTTTTGGCAGTGGTGGGCTCGCAGGGTCGATCCCCACAACTATTCCAAAATGAAAACATTGTAAATAACAGTATATCAGCTTCATACGGAAAACATCACAACCCGCGAGAAAACGATCTCACGGGTTGTGTTATTTATCACGTTATACAAAACTACAGTTCATTAACTTTGAGTATTTAACATTTGATCGCAAATCATCATATAAAGAGACTTATATCCGATGTTTCCCCTGACCCTATAAATGTTGCGACTCCCCCAAGCTCGACACCGTCGATAAGTTCTTCCTGTCTTATTCCCATCACATCCATACTCATCTGGCATGCAACAAGCCTGACCCCGTGATCTCTTGCCGCTTCGATCAGTTCCTCCAGTGAGGATATTCCTTTACTCTTCATTATGCCTCGTATCATCTTGGATCCGGCACCAAACATATTCATGCGTGACAGTCCGAGCTTTCTGCTTCCCCTTGGCATCATCATCCCAAACATTTTCTCTATGACACTTTTGCCAACATGTACTTTTTCGGGTTTTCGCAATATATTCAGTCCCCAAAAAGTGAAAAACATGGTAACCTTTCTTCCAAGGCTTGCTGCCCCGTTAGCCATTATGAATGCGGCAATAGTCTTATCAAGATCACCGCTGAAAACAATAAATGTCTTGTCATCGCCAAGCTGTATATGTTGTCCTGACAATGTCCCTGTCCGTGCATCAAAGTTTGCATTATCTGTTTTCATGTTCTCTTTTTTTCTGATCCTTGCCGTGATCAGGCCATCCGAAGCATCAAGAGAAAGCATCTCGTTACCCGTTCTTTGACACCATACCTTAATATCAGAATAGAACGCATCTTCAGTTGCTTCCACCATAACAACACTTCCTTCGGGAAGGCTGCGCAAGGTATCGGCAACCTTTACTATCGGCCCCGGACACCTCAATTCCTTTGCATCTATATATGTTTCTGTCTGCGGAACTGACTCTATCACCTGTTTTTTTTCGTCATTCTCAGTGTTTCCATTGCCATCCACAAGCTTACGATATTCCTTATAACCGTCCTTGAGATTAAATACTTCATATCCCCTGTCTGAAAGTATATCGGCCACCTCTTCGCTGAAGCTTCCCTCCCTGCAATAAACATATACAGGCTTATCCTTCGGAATTTCATCTATCCCCTTTGGAAAGCTGCTGAAAGGCATATTTATAGCACCTTCTATACCGCTTACAAGTACTTCGTCCGGTTCTCGAAGATCCACAAGTGTAGCTTTGTCAAAATCAACCTTTGCAAATTCCTCTGCTGAAATATCCCTGTATCCTGATTCTTCCATGATCGATATCCTCTCTTTTTTCTATACTTTGATGATCTATCTTTCCGGCACATCGTAATCATCAAGAAAACTGTATCTTACGCCATTTTTCTTATAGCCTATTACCGTGTCCAGATTCACATTACCTATACTGTTGAAAATATTGGATTCAACTGTCGGATTGTCCTTCTTCAGCTGTGCGATAAGTTTTTTGGTCTCAAGGCGCTTGGATGATGTTGTACCATCCTCATGGCACGTCGTACATGTGTCCGTAAAATGACATGCACACTGCAGAAAATGAAGTTCATTATGATCACGCCAGGCACATATATCCTTTTCCCTGATTAGATACATTGGCCTTATAAGCTCCATTCCATCAAAGTGTATACTGTGAAGCTTAGGCATCATTGTCTGTATTTGTGCACCATAGAGCATTCCCATAAGAATAGTTTCGATGACATCATCATAATGATGACCCAGAGCGATCTTATTACAGCCAAGTTCCTTAGCTTTACTGTAGAGATATCCCCTGCGCATCCTGGCACAGATATAGCAGGGATTTTTCTCGATCGTGTCTACAGCATCGAAAATGCTGCTTTCAAATATAGTCACCGGTATACCCAAAGCCTTGGCATTGCTTTCGATGAGCGCCCTGTTCTCTTTGTTATATCCGGGATCCATAACAAGAAATGTCAGGTCAAATCTTACTTTCTTATGTCTCTGTATCTTCTGGAAAAGTTTTGCCATCAGAATTGAATCTTTCCCTCCCGAGATACATACAGCGATATGATCCCCGTCGGATATAAGCCGGTAATCTTTGCAGGCCTTTGCAAACGGAGTAAACAACTGCTTATGGAATTTCTTTCTGATACACTCTTCTGCCTTATGCTGTATTTCTTCATTGTTGCCGTTTGCCAGAATCCCTGATCTGACATAACCCATATAGCCTTCTTTCAGGCTTAAACATTCCCTTCCGTCCAGTGATCCAAGATCCTCTATCTCCCGTGATCTTCGTCCGATCTGACAGTAAAACACCAGTTTTTTATTTTTGGGGATCCTATTGATCTTTTCATTGTCTTCCAAGGCATCTATATTGATATTTAAAGCGCCGGGGATCATGCCATACAGCGCAAGTTCCTCATCCCTTATATCTATCAGCTCATAAGAGTCCCTTGGCAATCCGAGTAACTCATCAATTGATATCTCTTTCATTTTTCAGTTATCCTTACAACTTCAGGAACTATGATTCTGCCAATACCACCGCAGTATTTTATTGTCTTTTCTATTATTTTCCCTGCGGTTTCATTGAGTAATGAATCCGGAGTTTCCGCATTTCCCTGAACTATATAGAACACATTCTTCGCATCTTCCGTAACCTTGGTCTTTTCCACCTGCCTTACCTCAAGTCTGCAAAGAACTTCATTTGAATCATCGCAATATGAATACTCGTGCGGATTTGAAAGCCCCGGTTCTGCCTGTCCGATAGGCTGGAATCTTTCTGTACCATTCGTGAACCGCAGTGTTACATTACCATCTGTATTATCTATATCATGGGCTCCTAATGCGAGCTTGCTTTCAAGAGATATGATATTGTATATATCCACAGCCTGATTTATAAATGGCATCCCTTCATGCTTAACAAGGAGTTTTATCAGGTTTTCGCTTGCTGGTATATTCTTTCTGCGTTTTACACCGCTCCTGTCGTGCAGTATGTTAAATCCCTCAAGTATCGGATCTTCATGGATATCAATATCCCTGTATATTTCCAGCAATTCCTTTATCCTCTTCTCCCGGTACTCCCTCCATTCCTCATTGACGGTATGATTATCAATATCATTTATCGCGACAAAAACGATTTTTACCCCGATATCCAAAACTCTGTCTTCAACATAGAAATCCACTCTTCAAAACCTCTTTCCCATACTGTTTTTGATCAAGTATGTGCATTTTATCGTTATTTACCTACTATGTCAATGGGTTTAATCACAAAAAAAGCCTTGCACATCTGCAAACCATTTACCTATCATGTTATAATACTTTTGGTATTGCAAAAGGAGGATCTCAGTTCCAGGTAGATTCAGTGGCATATAGCGGGTGACGATTGTAGAGTATAAATCTATTCTCATAAAGGATACAACTAAAGAAGAACGTGAGGCGATTGTTAAGAATTCCATGGACTGCGGTGGAGGCTGTGAGAACTGCTCTTCTTGCTGGCTGGGCGGTGGCTCTCCATGGGACATCTATCAGGATTATATAGATGGAAATCGTGAGATCAGGGAGATCAATGCTGAATATATGGATAAATATCGACAAGGCAGGAACATTATGTGAGGTACGGCTATGACATATGCGCCGATGATAGAATCGTCCTCCGAGGAGGAGCGCAGGACATTTATAAAGGATAGGTATCCATGCATAGCAGATTGTGATATGTGCGGACTTTGCAAAGTCTTTCATGGCAAGGATCCGGAGAACGCTTACGATGATTATATAAAGGGTATACTTCAAATGTATCCATCTCTATCAGTGTGGTCGAATTGACCTTGAATAAGGCATCGCACTCCTTTGCTATCCTGCACAATATCCTACGGTCAAGCTGATAGTTTCTCGTAGCTTCCTGGACTTTCATATATCTCTTGAACTGGTTCTGCTGCTCCATGAGATTCATTATCTGTCCCAGGCTTCTCACTGTTTCCTTTTTCATTGCCTCTTCCTTCCTGAAGAAACCTTGTATTTCCGCAAGTTCTTCTCGAATAATTCCTTATCTATCACACAGCATCTGCCCACCTTATAAAGAGCATCTGCCTCTTCCGCCAGATCCATGACCATGCCTCGCCCGATATGGTATATCTTCATACCCTCATCCGGCCTGAAGAACTGGATCCTGAGATCCGAGCTATCAAGAGAAAGGATCTTTTCTCTGAGCAAGGAATTGACTTTCCTATCTTCCAGACTCATGCCATCACCTCCCGCATTCTCTTTGATTCCAGATACTCATCAAGCCTCCTGACTTTGATAAGGCTTACATTCCCGATTATGTAGAACGCTCCCGCTTTTTTTGCCTCTGATATGAGTCTGTTTCTGTCCATTTTGTAAAACTCTCCCGCAAAAAAAATCTTCATGAATACCTTTCTGGGATTCCTGCGCTCGTTACTGACCAGCCTATCCAACTGTTCCAACGTCCTCTTCGATGCTTCACTCATTGTTTTTTGCTCCTTTCATGTTTTTCAGACGAAAAAAAGACACTCTCTCCGGATTTTGTTTCCTAAGAAAGTGTCTTGAATCTCTTATATATTAGATTGTCCGTTGACTAAAGCAATTTTTGTTGTTTTCTGTGGTCAAATTGTGGTCAAACCGATTTTACAGTACCTACGCGCCCAGTGTTTATGCACCCTCGCGCCTATCCTATCAACCAGTCGTACATCTCTTGGTACTTAAGTGCGCTGACCTTCCATGAGAAGTCGACTGCCATCGCACGGTCGATCATCTTGTTCCACTCACGCTTCTGGTTAATAAATACATCATACGCAAAACGGATGGTGCCGAGCATCTCATGTGCATTGTAGTTAAGGAAGGAGAAGCCGGTTCCGGTGCTCTCATACTTGTTGTAAGATTCCACTGTGTCCTTAAGGCCTCCGGTCTCACGTACGATCGGGATCGTCCCGTAACGCAGAGCCATGAGCTGCGACAATCCGCAGGGCTCAAACAGGGACGGCATCAGGAAAGCATCCGCACTCGCATATATCTTATGCGACAGTCCCTCGGAATAATAGATGTTGGCAGATACCTTGTTTCCGTACTTCCAGTCAAAGTGCCTGAACATATTCTCATAACGCTCTTCACCGGTTCCGAGTATCACTATCTGTATGTCATCCATCTGGCACAGCTCATCCATCACGTATGCGATAAGATCAAAGCCCTTCTGATCTGTCAGACGGCTTACTATACCGAGCATGAACTTCTTATCGTCTTTATCAAGTCCCAATTCCTCCTGGAGTGCACGCTTGTTCTTAACCTTCTCCTTTCGAAAATCACGTGCGTCATAAGGGAACTGTATGAACTTATCCGTAGTGGGATTGTAATCCGTATAATCGATACCGTTGACGATACCGCGAAGGTCGTTGCTGCGGGCCTTTAACAGACCGTCAAGCCCTTCGCCGTAGAACGGCGTCTTGATCTCTTCCGCATAAGTCTCGCTGACCGTCGTTATCGCATCGGCAAACACGAGACCGCCCTTTAACATGTTCCCGTCCTTGTAAGCTTCAAGCTTATCCGGCGTGAAGTAATAATCCGGAAGACCCGAATATGCCTTGATAGTCTTGACATCCCATACACCCTGGAACTTAAGGTTATGGATGGTCATGATGGACTTCATGTTCCTGAAAAATTCACCTTCATGGAAACGTTCCTTAAGATATACAGGGATAAGACCTGTCTGCCAGTCGTGGCAATGAACGATATCCGGCTGATAACCCACAACAGGAAGTATGGATAATGCTGCCTTACAGAAGAAACAGAACTTCTCGATATCCCATAATACATCACCGTAAGGCTTGGGACCGGAGAAATAGTGCTCGTTGTCCACAAAATAATAGGTGATGCCCTCATACTCTAACTTCATGATGCCGACATACAGGGTCTTATTATCCATGTCCATGTAGAAATGCCCTACATACTCCATCTTATCCCTGTATTCTGTCGAGATGCACATATATTTAGGGAGCACTACCCTGCATTCAAAATACTTCTTATCGAAACACTGCGGGAGTGAACCCACAACATCTGCAAGGCCTCCTGTCTTAACAAAAGGGACACACTCGGATGCGACGAACAGAATTTTCTTCATATAAACCTCCAATACAAGTTCGGTCTAGTACTTGCTGATATCAAGCTTCTCGATACTATACTTCCCTTCATAACTCGTCACCACAATTTTATGGATGGATGAATTATTATGAGATGCCGACATTATCGTCGGATTTGAAAAATCATATTCAAGACTTCCGTCGGACTTTTGTACAATGTCCGTAAATCTCACCACGGCCTCACATCCGCACGTAACACCGTCCGCCTGAGTAATCTGTACGTTATATACAAGATCCAGGACATTGTATGCATTTCCTAGCTTACCGGCTTCTTCGGGATTTACCGACTTGAAATACGCCGCACATAATGACGGTGTCAGATATCTGAATGTTGCCTTCTGATTTATGTAAACCGGAACGAGATGTGCCTCGCAGAAGATCCTTACTCCGTACTCATTGGCATCTACAAAGGCTGTCTTGCCTGCCGCTATCGCCTCGGATATCACTTCCTTCGGTATCTGGTCGAGCGAACTTACGTAAGCATCCGTACCGCTCACCGTATATTCCCTTATACATTCGGCCGAAGGCGTATCTATGTAGTAATTGTCATGAAGCCTCTCGTTATCATTGAAGAAGCATCTTATGGATACGACATCACCTGCGCTGTATTTTTCCTTATATTCAACGGGATTAAAAACAAGCGACTGTATGAGCGGATTGGTGCTGTTGTTCGTCACCGTCATCGTTATGTCGGGCGACGTGCCCGAGAACTCGACCGAAAGATCCTTAAACAGATCGTCAACACCGAGCGGTTGTCCATCCGTAAGGCCTTCCACCGTATAGCCCTTCATCGCATCATCGACGCTTATATGGAGCTTCTTGGCGAGTTCCTTATCATAGATGTAACTTATTATGAATTCATCACCGTTCTTTAAGTTTTCATCCGGTTCGGCAAGTGCTTCTATCCCGGCTGCAAACCTAAGATACTCATCCTGCGTTACTTCTTTATTCCTGAACAGCGAATCCTTCTGCTCCAGCCTTATGACATCCACTTCATCAAAAAGCATGTCATCTTTTCTTGTAATATCGACTTTACCTGTGCCGTTATATCCTTCGTAAGTAATCTCAAAGTAATCCGATAATATCAGCGCATCTCCGGGCGTTGCATTAACAACGACATATGCACCCACTCCGCTCACCGCGACAATGATCGGGATAAGCAGAAATAATATCCATTTCCTCATCTGATCTCTCTTTCTGATCCTAACATTTCCCCTCTGTAATGGTATGATCAGGAATACTTGTAATTATTTTGAAACAATTCTGTAACATTTCCGTCTACGGGTTACATAATAACACTAAACAACCGTGTTTGCAAGCGTTTTCATCTCTTTTGCGTTGTTTATCACGCTTTCTGTGATCTCAACACCACCGAGCATTCTGGCAAGTTCCCGGATCGAAGCTTCCTCATCAAGCTCATCGACCTGCGTTCTGGTACGGGTACCTTCCACTTCCTTGCGTATCTCAAAATGAGAATCCGCCATTGCGGCTATCTGCGGAAGATGGGTGATACATATGACCTGGCGTTCCTTGGAGAGTTGCTTGAGCTTTTCCGAAACCTTCTGTGCGGTGCGCCCGCTGATCCCGGAATCTATCTCATCGAAGATAAGTGTCCCGACACTGTCCCTTGCAGCCAGCACGGTCTTAAGGGCAAGCATGATCCTTGACAGTTCACCTCCGGAGGCGACTTCGGCAAGAGGTCTTAACTTCTCACCCGGGTTGGTGCTTATCAGAAACTCCACACTGTCATATCCGGTCGCTCCAAGCTGTTTCTCATCCGGTGTAACACTTATCTCGAACCTTACGTCAAGGAAATTCAGGTCTATCAGTGCTTCCCTTATGCTGCCTGCAAGCACCGAAGCTTCTCTCCTTCTTATATCCGAAGCCTTTTTGCATAAGTCCAGCAGTTTGCCCTTAAGCTTATCATGGCGTTCGATAAGTCCGGCAATATATGCCTCATGGTCTGAAAACTTATCAAGCAGGGCCTGCTTATTTTCAAGATATTCATTTATCTTTTCAACAGTATCCCCGTATCTGTCCTTTATGTGATTAACGATGTTGAGCCTCTCCTCAACCTCTGCAAACCTCTCCGGCGATGAATCGAGCCCGTCCTCGTAAACAGCTATCGATCTGTTAAAATCATTCAACAGGCTGTCTATGTCCGTAAGTTCATTTATGATAGGTTCAAGATCGTCATCATACTCCGCCACGGAGCGAAGCCTTGACAGGGCACGTCCTACCGCAGCGCCTGCTGCCGCCTCCCCGTCATAACCGCAGCATAAATGGGCAGCGCCCACAGCCTCGGCTATGCGTCTTGCATTTGAGAGCTTCCTGTATTCAGCTTCAAGGGCTTCATCCTCGCCCTCCCTGATACCGGCCTTTAATATCTCGTCTATCTCAAACCTTGCAAGCGCGATCTCCTTATCCATATCCCTTCCGGGATCCTCCGCTTCACCAAGTTCCTTTGATACTTCGCAATATTCCCTGTAAAGCTCTGCGATCCTTTCCACCAAAGCACTCAGTTCATCACCGCAGAAGCTGTCCAGTATCTCCTTGTGCTTCTTCGTATAGAGGAGGGACTGATGCTCGTGCTGTCCGTGGATATCGATGAGGACGGATGCCAGATCCTTAAGCATTGATGCGGAAGCCGTCTCACCGTTTATGCGGATCATGTTCCTCCCGTTCATCACCTTGCGCTGCATCACCACCTGATCATCCTCGCAGGGTATGTCAAGCTGCGAAAGCTTATCCTTCACTTCTTCCGAGTCTGCACTGAACGTAAGCTCACACAGTGCATACTCAGCATCTTCCCTTACAACATCCCTGGGCATCCTTTTTCCCAGAGCAAAATTCACCGAATCGATGATGAGCGACTTGCCGGCACCCGTCTCACCCGTAAGGATGTTGAGGCCGTTTGAAAGATCGATCTCCACATCATCGATCAGCGCGATATTTTTAACATGTAGATTAAGTAGCATTTTTCTTCCTTCTTGTATAAAAGCATGCAGTACGCGACCCGTTCCGTGTGCCGTTCAGTTACGGGTCTGATCGAGCAGTTTTTCTATCTCATCCATGACCTTATAAGTATCCTCTACTGTCTTTACGGCGCACATCACCGTGTCGTCTCCGGCAATGCTGCCTACTATCTGGGGAAAATCGAGCTCATCTATCGAAGCTGCGACAGCCATCGCCATGCCCGATATCGTCTTGATCACGAGTATGTTTTGAGCCATGTCCATGGATCTGAACCCGGCCTTTAAAACATTGACGTATTTTTCATCTATGCCTTCCCCTGTTTCCGTATGGACCGCATAGCGCTGGCGTCCGTCGCCTACGGGGATCTTGATAAGGTTGAGCTGCTTGATGTCCCTCGACACGGTAGCCTGTGTCACCTGATAACCCTCGTTTATAAGACGCTCTACCAGCTCCTCCTGAGTCTGTATGATATTGTTCGTTATTATCTCAAGTATCTTGGTTCTTCTGTCGCTCCTCATCCTAACTGTCCCTTAACCTGTTGTCCTCAGTTTTCTGCTCAGGATATCCAAAAATCCTTCCTTGCTTATCTTTATGATCTTGGTCGTGCCGTTCGATCTCCTTATGTCTACGGCATCACCTGCCGAAAGGCTGACGGGTGATGCCCCGTCGCAGGAAACATAGGCTTCATGATCATGCTTATATTTGCTCTCGCAGACTTCTATCCTAACGATATCCTCAGCTGCCAGCACGACGGGCCTTGAATTGAGCGTATGCGGGCAGATCGGCGTTACCAGCATCATGCTTGCGCACGGCTCCACGATAGGGCCTCCGGCAGACAGATTGTAACCTGTGGATCCGGTAGGTGTCGACACTATTATCCCGTCAGCCTCGTATGTGGTGAGGCACCTGCCGTTCACATACAGCCTGTATCTGACAACCCTCAGATCCCCGAGGCGGGTTATCACCATGTCATTTAAGGCTTCCTGCCTTATGCCCCCGGCCTCAACGCTTAACATCATCCGTTCTTCGACATCATACCGGTCATCTATGAGGCGTTCGAGTGTCGGTATGATATGATCGCGTTCAATCTCGGCCAGATAACCGAGAGTGCCGAGATTGATCCCGAGCAGCGGTATATCCTTCCCGGCAAGCGCTCCCGCCACCTGTATGAGAGTACCGTCACCTCCGAGAACCAGGACACATTCGGCGCCTTCGTCAACCGCCTTCTCCAGTTCATCCCGGGATACGTTATCATGAGTTACACATCTGCATGAACAAATGCACTCCCTTCCGCCCAGATATTCCTCTATCGAACCTGCAACCCTGTTATCAGGATCCTTCTCCTTATTGGAGACCACCAAAAAATTTTTCATCCCTTACCTCTTATCCCGTCTAAGCCAAAGCAGAAGCAGCTTCCCCGGTGATCCTTACTATATCCTCATCCGTTACATCCGTCCCGTCTGCCGTTCCCTTCTTAAGATACAGCAGATACTCTATATTGCCTTCGGGACCCCTGATCGGTGAAAATGTAAGACCGCAGGTCTTAAAACCCTTCTCACGGCTGAAATACACGATCTTACGGACCACTTCCTCATGAACTTCCCTGTCCCTTACCACGCCCTTCTTGCCTACCTTCTCCCTTCCGGCTTCAAACTGGGGCTTTATAAGGCAGACCATATATGCCCCGTCCTTTAAGAGTTCGTATGCGGGCGGCAGGATAAGCGTGAGCGATATGAAGGACACGTCACACGAGATGAAATCAAGCCTGTCTTCTATATCTTCGGGCTGCATGTACCTGAAATTGGTCTTCTCCATGCATACGACACGTTCATCGTTCCGAAGTTTCCAGTCAAGCTGCCCGTGCCCCACGTCCACGGCATATACCTTCGCAGCGCCGTTCTGGAGCATGCAGTCAGTAAATCCGCCCGTTGAAGCGCCTATATCCATGCAGGTCATCCCGTCAAGGGTTATCGGGAATTCCTTAAGCGCCTTCTCAAGCTTAAGGCCACCGCGGCTTACGTACCTTAGCGGATTGCCCTTCACAAGCAGGCCTATGCCCTCTTCCTCAAAGACCGCTCCTGCCTTGTCCTCGCGCTGCCCCTTAACGAAGACGTTTCCGGACATTATTATCGCCTTTGCCTTATCGCGCGAAGAGGCATAACCTTTATTTACAAGTATCACATCAAGTCTCTGTTTCATTGTTTGTGATGTTTGTTTCCCCAGCTTATATACCGTGTTATTATGCGCTTTACTATGGTGTCCTTATCTATCCCGACTTCCTGTTTGAGAAGATCTACATTCCCGTGCTCAACATAGTCATCGGGAAGCGCTATTATCAATACATCCACATCCAGTTTATGCTCATATACATGATCCAGTATCTTCTCACCGTATCCGCCGCTCTGAACGCCTTCTTCAAGGGTCACGATCAGCGAATGGGAAGAACACATCTCATCTATCACATCCGTATCCGCAGGCTTGGCAAAACGCGCATTGATAAGGCTGCAGGGATAGCCCCTGTCCTTAAGGTCTCTCCTTACTTCTGCCGCCGTCCTTACCATGCTGCCGAGAGCAAACAGGGCTATGTCATTTTCTTCATAAATGACCTCACTCTTACCGTACTCTATCGGTGCCCTGAAATCCTCAAGCCCGTCATAGGCTTCGCCCCTCGGATACCTTATGGCGATCGGTCCTTCGTACTTAACCGCGAACTTGATCATATCCGATAATTCCCACTTGTTCTTAGGAGCCATTACAGTCATGTTCGGGATGGAAGACAGATATGAGATATCAAATATCCCCTGGTGAGTCTCTCCGTCCGCGCCCACAAGACCCGCCCTGTCTATCGCGAAGATGACGGGAAGGTTCTGTATGCACACATCATGCAGGACCTGATCGTAGGCTCTCTGCAGAAATGAAGAATATATCGCAACGATCGGACATAAGCCGCCTGCCGCAAGGCCTGCCGCGAACGTGACCGCATGCTCCTCGGCTATGCCCACATCGAAAAACCTGTCGGGATACATGTTGGCAAAACGCTTAAGTCCCGTCCCGTCCGGCATTGCCGCCGTTATCGCCACAACGTTCTCATTCCTGGCGCCGAGCTTGGTCATTACGGTAGAGAAGATATCGGTATAACTTGCCTTCTTATGTCCTCTTGAAGGAAGACCGGTCTCTATATCGAAGGGCTCGGCTCCGTGGAACCTTGCGGGATGGCGCTCTGCCGGAAGATATCCCTTTCCTTTTTTCGTGATGACATGGACAAGAACGCATTTAGGTATCTTGCGCGCTTCCTTGAACATTTTTACCATCGCATTGATATCATGGCCGTCCACCGGTCCCAGATATGTGATGCCCATATCCTCAAAGAACATTCCGGGTACGACGAGCTGCTTGATGCCGCTCTTATAACGCTTGAGCGTATCAACTACATGCTCACCGTATTTTGGTATCCTGTTGAGGGTATTCTCAAGACCTATCTTGAAATCCTTATATGCCTCCGCAGTCCTTATCTTGCGGAGATATTTAGACATGCCGCCGACGTTCTCGGCTATGGACATGTTATTGTCATTGAGGATTATTATGTAATTGGTATCGAGCCTGGCGGCGTTGTTAAGCGCTTCGTAAGCCATACCTCCGGTAAGTGCCCCGTCGCCTATGACCGCACATACGGTAAAATCCTCTCCCTTAAGATCACGCGCCTTTACAAGCCCGAGTCCCGCGGATATCGAAGTGGAACTGTGGCCTGTATCAAAGGCATCACAGACACTCTCCTTACGCTTCGGAAAGCCGCTCATACCTCCGTATTTCCTGAGCGTCTCAAAACCGGCCTGTCTGCCTGTCAGGAGCTTGTGAGTATAGGACTGGTGTCCGACATCCCAGATTATCTTGTCCTTCGGAAGATCGAGCATAAGATGAAGAGCCATGGTAAGCTCCACAGCTCCGAGATTGGATCCGAGATGTCCTCCGGTCACGCTGATCTTATTTATCAAAAATTCCCTTATCTCCTGAGCAAGATCGTCATAACGCTCGGGGTGGATGTTTTTGATATCATTCGGTTTCTTTATATTGTCAAGCAGCACGTGCGTATACCTCTATCTGTCCCTGTTTATGAGGAACCTGATAAGCTCTTCCAAAAATTCGTTCTTAACGTTTAACGTATGGAGCAGATAAAGCGCCCTGTCAGAATACCCTTCCACATCCTTCGCCGCCGTATTTATTCCCTTTAGCGTCACGTATGTGGTCTTGTGGTTCTTCGCATCCGAACCGACGGGCTTGCCAAGGACCTTAGGGTTGCCGTTGACATCAAGGATGTCATCCTGTATCTGAAATGCTATGCCGACCGCTTCACCGACCTGTTCCATCGTATCTATCGCATCATCATCCGCTCCGGCTAATATCGCACCTATCATAAGGGCCGCCTGAATAAGAGCACCTGTCTTGAGCCTGAATATAAAGAGCAGGCTGTCTTCACTGAGATGCACGTTTTTATCCTCGGCTTCAACGTCATAAACCTGTCCGCCAACCATACCGTATATGCCGGACTTTGCGGTGAGCACCTTAAGCGCCCTTACAGCCCTTGACAGAAGCACCGGATCATCGCCGCATTTGTCAAATGACTGCACAGCCGTCTCATATGCCATGTTAAGGAGGGCATCTCCGGTAAGTATAGCCATATCCTCGCCGTATACCACATGGGTCGTCTTCTTGCCGCGGCGGTATTCGTCATTATCCATCGCAGGAAGGTCATCATGCACCAGCGAATATGTGTGTATCATTTCAAGTGCCGCCATGAAGGCTTCAAGACACGGATGTTTCCCTCCGAACAGAACGCAGCTTTCCTTCATCATTACGGGACGCAGACGCTTGCCGCCGGAAAGGAGGCTGTAATTCATCGCAGAGAGCGCCGTCTTCTGATAACCCTCTTCGGGAAGTACCGCATTTTTTATGACTACTTCCTCCGCATACCTTACCCTGTCACGCAATTCCTCATTGAAATTCATCAAGATCACCTTCTTTGTTTATTTTTAGGACCTGTTCTTCCACACTCTTTATCTTCCCGTCACAATAACCAAGAAGTTCCATTCCCTCCTTATACAGCGCAAATGACTGCTCGAGAGGGATATCCTTCCCCAGTTCGTTAAGAGCCTCATCAACCCTTGCAAGTGCTTCCTCAAGCGTGAGCTTCTCCATCTCTTCCTTGGTCATCTCTTCACCCCTTCAATATCTGCGGCGATCTTCTCCTTTACCTCGCTTACTACTCTTCCGTCCTTCAGATTGAGGATCACTTTCTCTCCCTTTTTAACATCACTTATGCTGCGTACCGGAGTCCCGCCGTCCTTCTCGACAAAAGCATAACCGCTGCTCAGCCGCTTAAGCGGCGATAACGCTTCCATACGCTCGATCCTTATGTCAAACAGATGCCTCTCATTTACGATATGTGTCTTCATCTTCTCATTAAGGCCGTCTCTTTTTTTCTCAAGCTGCTCCGTGCAGTTAAGGAGCGCCGCCTTCATAAGTTCGTTCATCTTATCGGTCGCACTTAACATCCTCATCCTCTGCTCCCTTAATCTGTGCTCCGGGCTTGAATTCGTCATGCGCAGAAGGAGCTTCCCGTATCTGTCCTTTTTCCTGCCGATGCTGTTTGTAAGCGCATCTTCAAGGCTTCGCTTAAGACCTGTAAGAGCGGCCGTAAGATCATCATACTTAAATACGGCAAGTTCAGCTCCGGCAGAGGGAGTCGGTGCCCTAAGATCCGCCACAAAATCGGCTATCGTAAAGTCGATCTCATGCCCGACCGCCGATATCACAGGAACTGCGCTGTCAAAGATCGCACGTGCCACGGGTTCTTCGTTAAAAGCCCACAGATCCTCTATCGATCCACCGCCCCTTCCCACTATCATGACATCGACACCGATATCATTTAAGGCCTTTATGCCGTTCACTATGCTCTGTACTGCACCGTCGCCCTGCACAAGGGCCGGATACAGGATTATCCTTATATGAGGATTCCTTCTCTTTGTTATATTTATTATATCCCTTATCGCCGCTCCGGTAGGTGCGGTGACAACACCCAGGGTACTTATATATTTAGGGATAGGCTTCTTGTACCCTGCGTCAAACATGCCGCTGTCCGCAAGGTCACGCTTCAGCTGTTCAAAGCGTTCGTATAAGGCGCCTCTTTTGTCGGCCAGCTCGATCTTATATGCATACAGCTGATAAGCACCGTTTTTCGTAAACACGTCAACCTTGCCGGTGATGATTATCTGCTGTCCCTCCTCCATTTTAAATGTCAGCCCTGCGCGGTCCTGAGCGAACATCACGCAGGACAGCCTGCCTGAACTGTCCTTGATCGTAAAGTATATGTGACGGCTGGTGTGATAGGTCACATTGGAGACCTCACCCCTGACCTTGATATAGTTAAGTACCTGATCTGATCCGATAAGCCGCGCGATATGATTGTTTACATCTCCCACGGAATAAACCTTCTCTGTATCCATCTATTCTCCATCGGCATCCTTGCAGGATTTTGCCACGCCCGCAAGAATTCCGTTTACAAATGACGCCGATTCATCCTGCCCGTATTTCTTCGCCAGTTCCACCGCTTCATCGATCGCCACGCCTATGGGTATATCTTCATCAAATACGGTCTCATATACTGCAAGACGCAGTATCGCAAGATCCGCCTTGCCCATCCTTACGGTATCCCAGCCCTTGGAATTACGGTTTATAAGTTCATCGAGCTCGGGCAGTTTTTCGACTATCCTGTCGTATTTTGTCCTGATATATTTTTCATCATCTTCAGAGAAAAGGCACAGCCTGTCATCATCCTCGGGGGTGTCGCTGCTCAGATCCTCCTTATAGCTATCCTCGAAGTATCTTCTTATCTGCTCCGGCATCTCCTTCGGATCGTTAAATTCCACACGGAAAACAAGCCTGAAAATGTGTTCCCTGACTTCACTTCTTGTCATATATAGGTTACTCCTCGTTAGACATATCGATCCCGACTATCCTGATCCCCACATTTGAAACCTTAAGACCGGTCATATTCTCTATGGAGGTCTTGACTCTCTCCTGCACATGCTTGCTGGTTATCGGGATGTTGTATCCGTACTTCATTATAAGTGCAAGATCCACGGTCACAACGCCCGAATCTATAACGACCTTGACACCCTTGGACTGGGTCCTTAACCCCATCCTGCTCATAAGCTCCTTGGTCATATTACCGACTGTACCGGCCACTCCCTCTATCTCGGTAGCCGCTATACCGGCAATATTCCCGACAACGTCGTCCGCTATGCGTACTTCGCCGTATTCATCAACATTGATATTTTTCGTCTTATCCGCATCCTTAGCCATCACAGCACCTCCCTGCATTGATTACTTCAAGTATACCAAACCTGCTCCAAAAAGAAAAGCATCGCGGCACCTCTTAACGAACCGACTACAGATAGAAGATCAGCTCGTTCATGTTCTCAAGCGTCACATAATTCACGTTCTTGGAACCGTGCAGATAATCAAACACTCTTCCCTCTCCGGTCAGATAATCGCTCATCTGTGAAAATACGCTTTCATCCGAGCACTTAACGGTCACCGATCTGTCACCGTTCGAATACGCCTTCGAGAATACCTTCTCAAGCTTTGCCTCGTCGACAGACTCGAAAAAATTGCCCTCGCGCACATAGTAATAATCCCGCCTTGCGGTACATTCCGGCACTTCAAAGGCATTCTCTATCGTATGAGTCGCTTCTATGTCTTCGGTCGTGACGCACAGATATTCATAACTGACTTCCGGCAGCTCCGGAAGGCTTGACATGCCTTCATCCACCGTAAGGTCATAGGACATGTCGCCCCACGTCACATCAACATAATAATAGTCGCCGTTTGATCTGACCAGGTTCCACGCATGATTTTCATTTGTATTGGTCACACCCCGGATGACGGTGCAGAACAGACCGAGCCTGTTCATCATATACTGCATGGCGGTTGCATATCCCTGGCAGACGCTGCGCCCGTTCTCAAATACACTCAGATAATTCTGGCCGTTCTCCGCATTAAGGTCGTATTCGGTATTCTTTATGATATATTCATACAGATATTTTATCTTCAGATAATCATCGGTACCTTCCGGCACGCCTTCAAGACATTTCGCAACGTAGGCATCGGCCTTCTCCCGGTGCGTCTGAGCTTCCGTGCTGTCCATCGTATAGAGTCCAGATACCGACAGCTTCTCGATCTCCCCGCCGCGCTCATACCGTATGAGGTTGTAACCCCTTACATAGAAAAGTTCCGGGTTGTCCGCAAGCACACAGGCAAATACCTTGTCGACCACTTCGGGATCCCTCGTGCTGACCGGTGTCTTCTCACCGAAGTTAAACAGCGAATTATAGAGAAGCTTATATACCTTCTGCTCCTCACTGTCGAGTGTATGATATGCATAATATCTTTCGGCCTTCAGCGTCTCATCGAGAGATATCCCGGCCAGTGCATCATCGGCGCTTCCTTCATCATCGCCGCCGTCGGTCTCAAGGTCCACAACCTCCTCGTTCACCTCTGCATCGAGATTTATCTCCGGGAGCGGGGTCACAAGGAAGGGTTCATCCTCCTCGACTTCGGTATATCTCCATTCGTCCGGGTCGAATTCCTCTTCCCATTCCTCTTCTTCCCAGTCATCCTCATCCCCGTATTTTTCCTTTATGGCTTCAATGGTATCTTCAAACCACCATTTTACCGTGTCGAACTTGTCCTCGAACCAGTAACCGACATCATAAAACCAATATTCGATATCATAGAAAAAATCCGGCGCATCACAGCCTGTCATGGAGACAAGCATCAGAGCCGCCAGCACCGTGACCGCTGTTTTTCTTATCCTGTTTTTGATATGATCGCCTCTTCTCATCAAACGCTCCGTTTATATCCGTGCCGGCAGGTCAGTTCCTGCCGAATTCCGCCAGTTTAAGGCCTTCGTTCCTCTCAAGCACCATTCCCACACTCCAGCTGTTCACGAACAGGAGAAGCGGATTGCCCTTAAGGTCCTGTATCTTCTTCATGTCAGAGGTTCCCGTTATCTTCGAAACATCCACCTCATCCTTGTCCTCTATCCATCTTATATATTCGTAGGGCAGGTTTTCCAGCCTGATATCTACATTATACTCATTCTCCAGCCTGTATTTGAGCACTTCAAACTGCAGGACACCCACAACGCCCACGATGATCTCCTCCATACCCGAACCGATCTCCTGGAAGATCTGGATCGCGCCCTCCTGGGCTATCTGGCTGATGCCCTTGACGAACTGCTTGCGCTTCATCGTATCCATCTGCCTTACCCTTGCAAAATGCTCCGGTGCAAAGGTCGGGATCCCTTCATACTCGAAGGTCTTATCCGGCATGCATATGGTATCCCCTATCGAGAACACGCCCGGATCGAAAACACCGATTATATCGCCGGCATAGGCTTCATCCACGATATGCCTGGAATCCGCCATCATCTGCTGCGGCTGCGAGAGTCTCATCACGCGGCCTCCCTGCACATGCTTTACCTCCATCCCGGCATCGAACTTTCCGGAACAGATGCGCATGAACGCGATACGATCTCGGTGTGCCTTGTTCATGTTAGCCTGGATCTTGAACACAAATGCCGAGAAATCATTCTCACACGGATCTATGATCCCTATGTCTGCCTTCCTTGCAAGCGGTGTGGTCGTCATCTCAAGGAAATACTTAAGGAACATCTCAACACCGAAGTTCGTTAATGCGGAACCGAAAAATACGGGCGATAATTTTCCTTCCTGAACCCTCTCAAGATCGAATTCCTCGCTGGCTCCGTCTATGAGTTCTATCTCCTCGAGCAGAGTGTCGCACGCATCGTCACCTATATACTCACGCAGCTTAGCTTCATCAGAGAGCGGGAGTTCCTCCGTATGGCCTTCCTTCGTTCCCTTCTCCGTATCCGAGAAGGTATAGACGGCCTTCGTGTTCCTGTCATATACTCCCCTGAACCTCTTGCCCGAGCCTATAGGCCAGTTCACGGGGCAGGTGGCAACCCCGAGTTCCTTCTCTATATCATCCAGCAGCTCGAAGGTGTCATTCGCATCCCTGTCGAGCTTATTGATGAAGGTAAAGATAGGTATCCCGCGCATTGCGCATACCTTGAAAAGCTTCCTCGTCTGCGCCTCGACACCCTTGCTGGCATCAATGACCATCACGGCCGAATCCGCAGCCATAAGGGTCCTGTAGGTATCCTCCGAAAAATCCTGGTGGCCCGGGGTATCCAGTATGTTTATACAGAAACCGCCGTACTCAAACTGCAGCACGGATGAGGTTACCGAAATACCCCTCTCCTTCTCGATCTCCATCCAGTCGGATACCGCATGCCTGGCAGTAGCCTTGCCCTTTACGGACCCCGCGAGATTGATCGCGCCGCCGTAGAGAAGGAATTTTTCCGTTAATGTTGTCTTACCCGCGTCGGGGTGTGAAATTATGGCGAAGGTACGCCGTTTGTTTATCTCGTTTTCGTACATCTCTATATCCTATTCTATCTATTCCTATTCTATATATTCTAATGCGCTCGCTAAGCGAGATACTCCACGGATCGAGCGGACTACAACAGCGAATCTCCCTCTGTCTTTCCTTCTACTCCAAGGTAATCAAGAACGGTGGCGCCGATGTCGGCGAAGGTGTTCCGGATTCCAAGGTTGCCCGGTTTTATGTTCCTGCCGTACATGAGCAGCGGCACGCATTCACGGGTGTGGTCAGTAGTTTTTAAGAAGGCGGGATCGCAGCCGTGATCGGCGGTGATCATGAGGACATCGTCATCCCGCATCTTTCCGATGATCCCGGGTAGCTTGGCATCGAAATACGCAACGGCCTTCGCATAACCGTCAATGTCCCGCCTATGGCCGTACAGCATGTCGTAATCAACGAGGTTCACGAACATGATCCCCTTCCAGTCCTTATCCATATATTCTATCGTCTTCTCGATACCGTCAGGATTGCCTGTCGTATATGTATGCTCTGTTATGCCGGATCCGGCGAAGATATCGAATATCTTGCCTATCGCGATCGAATCCATTCCGGCACCCATGATATGGTTAAGCATTGTATCCGCCGGAGGTACGAGGGAAAAATCATGTCTGTTGCTCGTCCTTGTGTAATTGCCGTTGCTGCCCACAAAAGGCCTGGCGATCACGCGTCCGACACCATACCTGCCCGTAAGGCCTCTGCGGCAGGTCCTGCATATCTCGTAAAGCTCATCAAGCGGGACCACGTCCTCATGGGCCGCTATCTGCAGCACGGAATCTGCCGAGGTATATACTATGAGCTTCCCCGTCTTCACATGCTCATCGCCGTAATCATTTATGACCTTGGTACCCGAGTACGGTTTATTGCAAAGCACATCCCTTCCGGTATGCTTCTTTATCTCATCCAGAACTTCCTGCGGGAACCCGTCGGGAAAGGTCGGCAGCGGTTCCTTCGATATGATACCGGCTATCTCCCAGTGCCCTATCGTCGTATCCTTGCCCGCGGATGCTTCTCTCATGCGGGCATAAGCACCTGTCGGTTCAGCCGTTCCGGCATCATAATCTATCCCGTCAATATTGAAAAGGCCGAGCTTCCTGAGATTATCCGCCTTAAATTCACTGCTCCCGTAGCATGATCTCATCGTATCCGTGCCGGCATCCCCAAACTTATCGGCATCAGGAGCATCTCCTATACCAAAGCTGTCCATTACTATAAGGATCACTCTTTTACTCATATGCTTTCCCTCCATATCAATCCAAAGATATATAGTATCATATCGGACGATGTTTTTCCATAATATCCGGCCTGATCAGCCAATTATTGTGGTTATTTCCGGCCTTATGTTACATTGGATATGCGTTGTATAATATATCTGACAATTTAGCTTTTTGTTTATAAATAACATATATCCGAATTATATTTACAGACTTATCCACATTTCAAAAATTTTCAATTTTGAAACATTCGCTTTTACAGATATCCACAATGTCAACAGAGAAAATGTGCTGTATTTGCCTGGGTTTGCGGCCATGATTTACATAATTTTGCAATTCGTTAAATATTGTTTTAATGTTATGATTTCCTGTGGAAAAGTCTGTGAACACCGATTTTATGCACATTTCATTTGTCAAGTATTTCTTTTATAATTTGTTTGTATGGGGTGTTATTTTATAAAGAATTGTCTGAAAATTTTATTTTACATAATATGGGCGCAGGTAAACCTGCGCCCATAAAATCAGCATATGATCATTTGGCATCCTTGATAGAGAAGCTTATTCTGCCCATCTTGTCCTTACCGAGGCACTTGCAGGTAACCGCATCACCAAGCGTAAGCACATCCTCAACACGATTGATCCTCTCCTTGGCGATCTTGCTTATGTGGACCATTCCTTCCTTGCCGGGAGCGAACTCAATGAACGCACCGAATTCCTTGATGCTTACGACCTTGCCCTTATACAGCTTGCCTTCTTCGAATTCGGAAACTATCGTGTTGATATATTCGATA
>JAFSZZ010000130.1 GCA_017458765.1 Lachnospiraceae bacterium
TACACTCATATATCTGTTGGTAATGTTGATGCTGCATGTATCGTCATAAGGGGGACCGGATTTTTGAACATAGAAAAAGTATTAAAGGAACTTGATGCACTGCCGGGCGGAGAGGAAGCTCATAAGACAGGTGATTTCTTAAGGGAGAAGATCTCCCTCGCGCGCGAGGAAGGCGACGATGCCGCAGAACTCACCCTGCTCAATGAGATGATCGGTTATTTAAGATATATGGGATCACATGACGAGTCGGCCGCTTACAGCGATGAGGCACTTGGCTTATGCATAAGCAGGGGACTGGAAGGTCAGATCCCGTATGCGACCACTCTTCTTAATGCTGCAACCGCGGACAGGGCTGCAGGAAGGCTTGAGTCTTCACTTGAGCGCTATCGTAAGGTGGAGGAGATATATAAGGAAAATCTTAGAGAGGATGACTATCTCTACGCGGCACTTTATAACAATATGAGTCTGTTATACCAGGCGATGGATGATAATGAGGGATCGGCCGAGTGCCTTAAGAAGGCTATTGCCGTTATAGATGGGATAGACAGCGAGAGAGCAGAGCAGGCGATCACCAGGACGAATCTCGGGCAGGCTTACATTAAGCTTAACAGGCTTGACGAGGCCGGAAGAGAGCTTAATGAGGCGGAGGATATCTTCGAAGAACTGGGCGGGGATGATTTTCATTATCCCGGCTGTCTCAATGCGATAGCCCAGCTTAATTTCCTGAAAGGTAATATTGATAAGAGCATAGTATATTACGAGAAGGCGCTCTCGCTGCTTAAGCGCCACGTGGGTGAGGATAATCCCGCATATAAGACAGTACTTGAGAATATGAGGGAAGCACAGGCCGAATTCGATGTGGATGAGGTCATTAAGGATAAAGCTCCCGATACTGCAGGGACAGTACAGGGTGAACAGCAGCAGTCGGGTAATATAAAGGGAATGGAATTAAGCCGTCTTTTCTATGAAAAATTCGGCGCACCCATGATACACGAAAGATTTCCGGAATACGAGGACCGCATCACGGTCGGGCTCATAGGCAGAGGCTCCCAGTGTTACGGCTTTGATGATGAACTGTCTTCGGATCATGATTTCGGCCCCGATTTCTGTATCTGGCTCGATGATGATCTGTATGACGAGATAGGCAGTGAACTCATGGAGGCATATAACGGGCTGCCGTCCGGATTTATGGGATACAAACGGGTGAGTGTGATCCCGCCGGACGGAAGGCGGGTCGGTGTGATACGGACACGTGAGTTTTACGGCAGGATACTTGAGATAAGCGAAGACTTCCTTGATGCTTTTCTTAAGGCACCGGATGATGATACAAAAACTGTGTACGGCTTCTTTGCTTCCGTAAAGGAGGAGAACCTGTCCGAGTGTACAAACGGTGAGATATTCAAAGACGGCGCCGGGGATTTTTCAAAGATCAGAAATAAACTGTCCTATTATCCGGACATTATATGGAAGCGCAGGATAGCCGAGGAGTTACATTATTCGGCACAGATGGGACAGTATAATTATATAAGGATGTTAAAACGCGGAGAGAAAGTGGCATCCGAGATAGCCCTTGCCGGTTATATGGAGCATACGATGAAGCTTTGTTATCTGATAAACAGGAAGTACGCTCCGTACTACAAGTGGCTGCACCGCGGGATGGCGGATCTTGAGAAAGCTGCGGTGATCATGGATATTTTTAATGCGGTTTATGATATGCCGAAGGGTGACGAACGTATCCGGATGACAACGGAGATAGTTGCGGCAATCATAATAGAAGAGCTTGAGAGGATTGGAATGGCCGGGAACATCCCGCCGCAGGAGAAGTTCCTGGATGTATATTCACAGGTGATAAACGAGGGCACAAAAGTCACCGGATAAGGCAAATGTAGCATAGTAGCATACCACGATCAAAAAGGAGGAAATTATGTCGGAAATTAACTTGAACAGCAGCTTAAGTTCGTGTATGATAAGCAACGTCGAAGGCAGGGAAGCCAAGGCGCCGGTAAGTGAGCGCGACGCTGTAAATGAGATAGTCATGCTTGAATGGCAGGCCTTTGACAAGGTCATAAACGAAGGCGGGCGTGCGGATTGTCAGGATGACTGGCCTACATTTTCAATAATGAGGGCAAGTCAGTACGAGACATGGACTGATGAGATGCTTGACTCCTTTATAGATGATTTCTACAGTGCAAATGAGCAGGGATGGAACCTGATCACGGAAAAATACGCCAGGATGGAAGAAAGCACCGCGCCGGAAGAA
>JAFSZZ010000131.1 GCA_017458765.1 Lachnospiraceae bacterium
GATCATCACACTGCTGTGATCACTTGTCTGGCACTCGAGGAAATGCTGACCGGGATCGCCCTGGCAAATAACAACCGGGAGAATGTTATCGATGTGATGCTGCGGGAAAAAGATAAAGACATTGAAATATCCATAAGGGACATGGGTGTCGGCTTCAATCCACTGGTGCGGGATGAAGCGCTTGCCTACGATTTTGATAATGCCATGGTTCTTCAAAGCATAGCATCGGATATTCAGTACGATCTATCGCTGGGGATGAATGATACGACGATCCGGCTGGCCGGCAATTCCGAAAGGCAGTGCCACGCTTGACGAAACGGTTCATATATGGCAATTTCTTATTAGGAGTCTCTTTGCTTAATAAATACTCTCAGGATAATAGGAGGTTACTATGAGGAAAACGTGGTCAAGGATGATAAGTTGTTTTGCTGCTGTGGCGATGATAGTTACATCGTCAGGTGTTTCCGTTATGGCAGACACGTTATTGGAAGAAGAAACGAACGTTTTAACTATAGAGAATGAATCTGAAACAGGTATAGCTGTAAATGATGAAAGTGATATTGATGCGAAAATAGGATTGCCGATAGATATATACAATGAGAGCGACAGAGATAATTCCGGAAGTGATCTTAATACGGAAGGTGAAGACCAAGACCATATCGGTGAGGGATCACAGAATGGTAACACTGCAAGTGCATCCCCAATATCTGAGGGTGTGCAAAGCGAATATAAACATAACGTAAAGGCAACAGATAACACAGTAAAGATATATGCTTCCGGCATATACAGAAATTGGGACGGCGTATCTAACGTAGCTCAGTTCGGGGATCCGAACGGTGGCATGTATTATGCGATCAATTCGGACAATACAGTCAGGATATGCAGGGTGGAAGCAGGATCGCCTGTTTCGAAGGTGGTCACTTTGGAGAAAAAGCATCCTTTGTTTGGCACTGCCATCTGTGACAGTGACGGGAATTTCTATCTTGTGACAGGTGAAAAAAATGATACAGATGATACGAGCGTTGAAACTGTATTTATCTCAAAATATGACAGTAATGGAAATTATATTGCAACAACGGGAGATAATGGCAGTTCAAGCCTTGCATCGTATTATAATGACAGTTTTTATACCAAGATACCCTTTGAGGCCGGTAACTGCGATGCCGCTATTTCAGGAGATATTCTTACGGTAAATTATGCGAGAGAGATGTACAGCGGCCATCAGAGCAATTCAGCCTTCTCGGTAAATGTGAAAGATATGTCCAAGGTCAGTGTGGGGACTTTTTATGAATCTCACTCATTTGCTCAAAGGGTTGTCCCGGTTGGAACCGGATTTGTATATGTAAGTGAAGGTGACTGTTATAGCAGAACCTTTACCATATATAATGTGAAAAAAACGAATAGTGGATTTACAGGTTCTGAAACAGGGATATTTGATTTCTGGGTTAAGGATGGAGCACTTGAAGAGTACAACATGTATGTCGTAAATGAGAATTTCGCCCATATGGGAGGCCTTACGGCACTTAAGGATGGAAGAGTCGCATTTGCGGCTCAGTCAGCCAGATCGCTTAATGCCAATGCATCCGGTGAAAAAGAAGATATTTTTATCCAGATATTTGATCCTTCAAAGGATCTCAGAACAGCTGATGCTTATACCACTGAAGGAACAAGGAGCGGGCTTGCGGGGCCAAATGGCAGGGATGAGGTTACAAATTACGGAGTAAAGTGGCTTACTTCCTTATCGGGCACAGAAAGCATTTCTAACGTACAGATCGCTTCCGCATCTGATGACAGTATAGTTGTATTCTACGAATACAGCAAGGATAACAGCTATAAGGGAGTATACTATATCGTCCTTGATAAAGACGGCAATGTGATCCAACCGGCTGCGGTTTTCGATGCAAATGCAAAGCTGAATCCCTGTGAAATGCCGGTATATACCGACGGCATGATATGCTGGGTCGGAAATAAGAACGGTGAGTCAGGTAATAAGATCTATGCATATTCTTTGTTTATGAATGATGTCTGTGTTCCGGTTACCGGAGTTGAGTTAAACAAAACAGAACTTACGCTGGGAATGAATGAAACAGAAGTGCTGACTGCCACTGTTCTTCCTGACCACGCAACGAACAGGAATGTCATATGGAGTAGTAACAAGAAGGAAATAGCAACAGTTGACGATGAAGGAAAGATCAAAGCAGTATCAGTCGGAGAAGCAAGCATAACCGTAACAACCGAAGACGGCGGTTTTACTGATTCATGTAAAGTAACAGTTCTAAATAAAAGGGATTCGGCTGTGACCATAGCAGAAAAAAGTCCGATAACAAAGACATATGGCGACAGTGGATTCACGCTGACTGCAGCTGCGGGCAATAAGGGAACGGGCTCCGGAGTATGGACGTGGGAAAGTACGAATACTACAGTAGCCACGGTATCGAATTCAGGAACGGTTACTGTAAAAGCCGCCGGCGAGAGTGTCCTTAAGGCTCATTACGAGTCAGACACCACGGTAGGTGAAGCAGAGATAACTCTCAAAGTGAACATTAAGACACTCGGCATAACCTGGAGTAATACAAGCTTTATCTATGACGGAGACTCCCATAAGCCTGAAGCAACGCTCACCGGAGTTATAAACGGTGATGACTGTACTGTCACTGTTTCCGGTGAACAGACCGAGGAAGGAACATATACTGCGACATCTTCTTTGAGCGGAGCTTCAAGCGGTAACTATATCCTGCCGGAGGATAATAAGACATGCTCGTTTAAAATATCCAGGATCAAGGTTTCAAATATAGAGATCACAGGTGCTTCAGAACCCGTATCAATGCAGAAAGGAGATAAGATACAGCTTGGTGCGGCGGTCACACCGGCAAACGCTGCAGATAAAACCGTTAAATGGGACAGCAGCAGTCCTTCGGTGGTTACAGTTGATGATGCAGGTCTTATAACTGCGGTATCTTATGGAGAAGCAGTGATAACGGCGGAGGCAAATGACGGTTCGGGTGTAAAGGCAACCCTTACTGTAACGGTAGCTTTTGTCAAGGTTACCGGTATCACCATTAACAGGGCAGGCGGAGACGATTGCCTTGCCATAGGCAAGAGCACACAGTTGTCTGCTGTTATCACACCTTCCAATGCATCGGTCAGGGATATAGTCTGGACAAGTTCCGATACAAAGCTTGCTGATGTCGATGAGAACGGTGTAGTGACCGGCAAGGCGCAGGGTAAGGTCAAGATCACGGCAACATCCGTGGATGACAGCTCAAAGAAGTCATCAGTGGATCTTATCATAATTGATGACAGTGATGCATTGTATGTGGAATTCGCTTACGGCTCTGAGTATATCTACACAGGTAAGCCGATAATGCCTCTTATAAATGTATATAACCGCGGAAAGCTCCTGATGCAGGAAACAGATTACACGGTTAAGTTCAGCAATAATGTAAACGCTAATGACGGTACCAATGCAAAGAAGGCACCCAGGGCAGTCGTGACAGGCAAGACCATAGCAGCTACGGCAGAAGCCGTATTCAGCATTATACCCAAGGATATCGGAGATGAGAAATCCGTTTCCGCGGAAGCGGTAAATATAATAAGCGGAAAGACAGCAGCGCCGCTGCTGTACTATGGAGGAACAAAGCTTGGGGCAAAGGATTTCGCCAATCCTTATGCAAAGGATAAGTTTACGGAAAGCCGTGCGATAACCGTATATGGTACAGGCAACTTCACCGGCGAACGTGAGGTATGGATCAATGTAATGGATGCAAAGGAAGTAAAGAATATCTCTAAGATAAAAGTCCTGTCATTTAATCCGTTTCCTAAAGTTTATAACGGTCAGCCGCAATATATAGGCGAGGATGAGATCACTGTTGTCAGTGCCTCCGACAGGAACAAGACAGAGCTTGTTATGGATAAGGATTTCTTCATCGTTTATCCTGATGACGTGACCAATGCCGGAATGGTTAAGATCACCGTAATAGGCATGGGTGATCATGCCGGAACTGTCGGCAAGTCATACAATATCGAGCCGGCAAAGAACGATGGATCTATCAAAACAATAGAGGTATCTTTCCCGGATGCCAAAGAAAAGACAAACGGTTATGATTCGTTTGAATACAGTCCAGGAGGCGTACTTCCTGCTGTAGAGATCCTTGTAACACATTATGACGGAAAGACTGAAACACTGACTGCCGGAAGGGATTATAAGGTTACATATAAGAACAATACCAAGGCAGGGGCAGCAAATAAGAACAAGCCCGCCACAGCAACCATAACCTTCCTTGGCAACTATAAGAGCATAAAAAAGATGACAAAGGATTTCTACATAGATCAGGCAGATCTTGGCAGGGCAAATACCTATGCAATGGATAAGGCTGTTAACAAGGATCAGCCTAAGTATCCTGTATCTGAGCCCATAGCGGATATCGACGGTACCACGGTAAGCAAGAAGGAATATACGGTAACTTACAAGGTTAATGACGGAGAGAAAGATATTGAAATCACATCAAAAGATAAGCTGTATAAAGCTCTTGCCCCCGGGGAATCCATTGCCGTAACTGTGGAGATAAATGCAAAGGTGGATAAAGACGGAGAATTGACGGGAAATTATAAAGGGACGGCACCGGTCTGCCGGTATAATATAACAAGGACAGATGCAGACCACGATCTTTCCAAAGCTACGGTAATACTTCAGAAGAAGGAAGATGAAAGCCATAAGGCGATCAGGCAGCTTTGCTTTACAGGCAGACCGATTGAGATCGGAGCCGGAGAATACAGCGATTATGAGCTGTATGTATATATTGGAAAGAAGAATGCTCCGACAGTACTTAAAGAGGGAACTGACTTCCGCGTTGATCATTCAAACAACGTAAATGCCGGAAAAGCAACCGTAATGATCAACGGATGTGAGGATGGAAAATACTACGGAAGCAAGGCCTTTAACTTCAAGATAGTTAAAGGCAGAATGCTTTGGGCAAGATAAACAAGGATCGGGTGATGTTATTCTTCGCTCTTTTCGGGTTTTGAGGTTTCGTTTACATGTACACTCATCCCGTCACCTGTAAGATTCACATTTCTGTTTACCTTTGCGTCATAAGTTCCGGCTCTCATGATCTCGGTGAAGTCAACGCCTGTAGCTTCGCTCATCGTATCAAATACCTGTTTCATGACAATCGGCATGTTGCCTGAGATCTGGCTGGCACCGTTGTTTCCGTCACCTGTTCCGTAGATATTGATCTTGTCGATCTGCGAAAGAGGTTTGGCGATCTCGGCTGCCATCTGGGGCATGATCTTTATCATCATCTCGGCCATAGCGGCTCCGTTATACTTCTTGTATGCTTCAGCCTTTTTCTCCATTGCTTCTGCTTCAGCAAGACCTTTTGCCTTTATGGCTTCGGCCTCTGCAAGACCCTTGGCAGCTATACCGGCGGCTTCTGCATCATATTTTGCCTTGATACCGGCGGCTTCCTGCTCGGCTGCATATTTCTGGGCTTCGGCCTGGGCTTTCTTTGCTTCGGCAGCCTTTTCCTGTTCGTATTTTTCTGCTTCGGCATTTTTCTGACGCTTTACGAGGTCTGCCTCGGCAGCCTTTTCGGCCCGGTATTTCTCGGCATCTGCCTGTTTTTCTATCTGGGCAGCAAGTTCCTGCTGTTTTACACTTACTTCACGTTCCTTAAGCTCCGCCTCGCGCTCGGCTTTTGCTATCTGGGCATTAACGGTTGCCGTCTGTATTGATTTTTCCTGTTCCTGTTTCTGGATCTCATAAGCAGCGTCTGCTTCGGCATTCTTGGTATCAGCTTCCTTCTTAAGCTCTGCCTGCTTAATGGCAAGGGCATTGTTTTTCTCGGCAATCTCGGTCTGGGCGAGAACCCTTGCGTCATTGGCAGCCTTGTCGGCTTCAGCCTGTGCTATTGCCACATCCCTGTCGGCCTGAGCCTTGGCTATTGCGGCATCTTTTTTGATCTTGGCGGTATTATCCATACCCAGATCACTTATCAGGCCATTCTCATCCGTAACATTCTGGATGTTGCAGGAGAGGATCTCGATACCTAACTTGTTCATATCTCTGGAAGCCTTCTCCATTACCTGATCGGAGAAGGAATCCCTGTCGGTGTTTATGGTCTTAAGTGCCAGCGTACCGATGATCTCACGCATGTTTCCCTGCAGGGAATCCTTAAGGTCCTCGGTGATCTGTGCGGGAGTCTTGTTAAGGAAGTTCTTGGCGGCCAGCTGGATAGCTTCAGGATCGGTCCCTATCCTGACCTTGGCCACCGCATCAACGTTCACATTGATAAAATCATTTGTGGGTACTGACTGTTCGGTCTTTATGTCGACAGTCATCTGCCCGAGATACAGCCGGTCAACTCTCTCAAGAAAAGGTATCTTGATACCTGCACGGCCTATAAGTATGCGGGGTTTGTTCCGCATACCGGAGATGATAAATGCTTTATCCGGCGGCGCTTTAACATATCCGGCAGCTAAAACTATCATCAAAAAGATTACAACTGCAATAACGATGATGGATGTTGGGTTCATGGATTCCTCCTCTTCCGACGGACTGTGTCCATCACTATCCTTTGTTAAGAAAATTCTATCACCGGGGATTTTAGGACACAATACATAATTTTGGAAAATTCTTTGTCTGAATTTATTGCAGATGGTATAATTCAATTACATTTTTACCGGTTCGGAAAAAATAGATATGTATATCGGGTATTGATCTGTGTTTCAAAGGAGGAGGTTCAGGGTGAACGAAATTATTTATAAGAGGAACGAACTGCTTGCAAAGAAGGTTATAAAAGGACTTGAGTCAAGAAACATGACCGGATATTATGCGGCCGATAAGCATGAGGCACTTAAGAAGGCGCTTGAACTAATTCCGGAAGGAAGCAGTGTGACAATGGGCGGATGTATGAGTGCAAATGAAATAGGCCTTGTTGAAGCCGTGAAGAGTGAAAAATACAGGTTCATTGACAGATATGCGGCCGATGACAGACATGCAGCCGAGCTTGAGGCCTATGATGCGGATTTTTATCTTGCAAGTGCCAATGCGATAACGGAAGACGGGGTCCTCGTAAATATCGATGGGAATGCAAACCGTGTATCGGCAATAGCTTACGGTCCGAAAAAAGTCATTTTCATTGTGGGGATGAACAAGGTATGTGATGATATTGACGGGGCGATGAAGAGGGCAAGGAATGTGGCGGCACCCATAAATGCTCAGCGGTTCGGCCTGTCTACTCCGTGCTCCGGGACAGGGTCATGCTTTAATTGTAAATCACCCGATACGATCTGCTGTCAGTTTCTTATAACAAGATTTTCCAAACATGAAGGAAGGATCCACGTAATACTTGTAAATGACGATCTGGGATTCTGAGAATATATTACGTAAGATATTAAAGTTAGACCTTTGGGGGTAGTGATACCCCCTTTTTTGTTTATGATTGATCTATGGAACGATTAAACTTTGCAAAAAATAATGATCATATAAAAGACTGATCGGAAAGATAGAGAAGTATATTATTGTAATGCTCGTTTTCGTAGCGGCAGTTGTTTTTACCAACGGTTACCATTCCTTTGTATATAAGATAACCGTGCACCCGGATAAAGACAGCCGTCTTGAACTTGCGCTGATGGCGAGGCATTACGGGATCGCCATAAAGGAGGAAGACCAGCCGTAACATGAGAGAGGCTCATTTCCTGTTATACAGGGTTCCGCAGGGGACTTCTATGGTTTCATAATCATTGGAATTTATGTATTCAAGCAGATAACCGCCTATTTCGTTCTCGTTCGGTGCAGTATCGGATTCCACATCACCGCAGGTCATGTAACTTCCGAACTGTTCGTTAAGGACAAGGATCATATCGGGATACCTGCCCGGGTTCATCTTATAGTACGGCTCCAGCCGTTCACTGTTAAAGGATGTGCGCCATGTTGTCGGAGCACCGCATCTTAAGTCTGTGCACATATATCCCCATGGCAGCAGTTTGGTTATGAAAATATTCGCCACACTGCTTGAGTCTTTTTCGAGTGAATTGTCAAATCTGTGCGGATCGTTCAAATTGCTGCTCCGGCAGTATTTTTTTATCGTGGAATATACAACGTTGTAAGCAACGTGATGATCTGCGGTCGTATAAAGTCCTTTGGCAGGTCCTTCCGTTATCCTTGAATTTAACATCTGGACAGGGGCATCCCTGTAAATGTTTACGAGCCTCAACATCATGGTCTGAACCAGAACCGCGCATGTGACTGCAGTGCAGGCTATCAGACATATATTCCCGAAGTTATGGATACACCATGATAATGCTTTGCTTTTTGTTCCCGTTTCCGGATCTGCCTTCAGCATTTCCTTAACAAAATTCCCGATCATGGGTACACATCCGATACTTGCTATAAAGTGTCCCATAGACAGTACATAAAGATATCCGTTTGACGAATAACTGTACACTATCGAGAGTATCATCCCGCTTACGAAAAACAGGAAAAACAGATGCATATCCTTTTTCTCCGTTATGAAGAAAAGGGGGAGCGCAAAGAGGCACAGAGCGGTCTGTATATAGCCGGTATGGCCGTTTGAACATATAAAATTGACGACAAACAGGATCAGATCCGCGGCAAAGATCGCCATAGCGGCTGTCCGGTTTTTAAGCCGTGAATAAAACACCGATGCAAAAGATACGATAATTAGCAGATAAGATGCATAAGCGCTGTAACCGAATACTTCGTTGATGCTTATGAAGAATTTTTTCAGAGGATATATAAGGCTGGTCCCGTGTTCTTCATCGGAAAGGACATAGGGTATGCCTTTGATAAAATCGGATACGGACACATTTGTGAGAAGGAAAGCGAAAAAAATGACGGCAGGGATCAGTATGCCGATGAAAGTGTATTTAACGATATCGGGCAGTCCGGCATCGTTTATCCGTTCTGTAAAACCGTTACCTGTCTTGCGGTGTCTGCAATATAAAAGCAGACACGCGATAACAGCGAGAGTGATAAAATACGGTATGCACAGGGTCGGAAGGCACAGAACGCTTAAGGCAAATAAAACCCCCGATACTATAAGCTGTTTTCTGCTTCGGCTCATGCTGAAATGGTAGATGAGCAGCATCGACATGAGGAAGAGCTGAACGGAAAGGGTGTAGTAGGACAATGTCGCTATATTAAGATGAGTGTAATACATCAGCATGAGTGAACATGTAAGTGCGGTGAAACGGCTGGCATGCTGCTTTAAAATTTTATACATCACAAGAGCATTAACGGTGCTCATGATCACGAACAGGATCCTGAAGTAGAGGATAATGCCGGTATTGGAACCGGTGATGATCATAAATGCTGCATAAAACGGCAGCAGTACCACAGATGACAGCTGTGTCGGGAACCATTCATGCAGGAATATGGAATCACCCGTGAAGAAACGGTGACATGTAGAAAAATAGAAGGTCTCATCCGACCAGCAAAAGCTGTAGAAACACTTTATGAATAGGATCACGGCACTCAGAAAGATGAGTGCGTAAGGCAGGATTTTCCTGATTTTAACTGTCATAATAAACTCCGGTTTGAATATTTTCCCAAATATGCTATGATATTGAAGATTTATCGTGATGTACAATATAGTATATCTTACTTGATATGATATTTCAAACATATGACTGTGCGGATGTTTCGGACGGGCATATGCCGGGAAAAAGGAGTCTGGTATGAGTCTGTATGAGAGAATAGTTGCAGGTGAAGAGAAGATAGCACTTGTTGGGCTTGGTTATGTCGGAATGCCGATCGCTGTGGCTTTTGCGAAGAAGGTCGGTGTCATAGGTTTTGATCTTAATGAGGAGAAGATAAACAGGTATAAAAACGGAATAGATCCGACGCAGGAAGTCGGGGATGATGCAATATCAAAAACCACTGTGGAATTCACATCGGATCCCTCGAGATTAAAGGAAGCAAGGTTTCATATAGTTGCCGTTCCGACGCCGATAAATCTTGATAAGACACCCGATCTGCATCCGGTTGAATCTGCCAGCAGGCTGCTTGGAAGAAATCTTACAAAGGGTTCTATAGTCGTGTATGAATCAACCGTGTATCCGGGCGTTACCGAGGATGTATGTGTTCCGATACTTGAAAGGGAATCCGGTCTTAAATGCGGAGTCGATTTCAAAGTGGGATATTCTCCGGAAAGGATAAATCCCGGAGATAAACTGCACAGGCTGGAGAATATCAAAAAGATTGTATCGGGAATGGATCCCGAAACCCTCGATGAGGTTGCCAGGGTATATGAGCTTGTTATAGAAGCGGGCGTACACAGGGCGGGAAGCATAAAGGTAGCCGAGGCCGCAAAGGTGGTTGAGAACTCACAGAGGGATATAAACATTGCATTCATAAATGAACTTGCGATGGCTTTTGACAAGATGGGAATCGATACCAGTGAAGTTATCGATGCGATGAATACGAAATGGAACGCGCTTGGTTTCAGACCGGGACTCGTGGGCGGACACTGCATCGGTGTCGATCCGTATTATTTTATCTATGAGGCCGAGAAGCTGGGTTATCATTCGCGTCTCATCTCGTCGGGACGCCAGATAAACGATGATATGCCGGGGTTTGTCGGAGACAATATCATAAAATATCTGGTACTTGCAAATAAGCAGGTCAGACAGGCCAAGGTGGTCTTCTTCGGAGTGACATTTAAGGAGAACTGTCCCGATGTCCGTAATTCCAAGGTGATCGAGATCATAAAACATCTTGAACAGTATAAGATACATCCCGTTCTTGTGGATCCGAGAGCCGATGCTGAGGATGTAAAGAGGAGCTACGGTTATGAACTGTCCGATATAAAGGACGCATATGACGCAGACTGCATAGTCCTTGCTGTCGCACATGACGAGTTCAGGGCCAGAAGCCTTAAGGACTGGGACGGATTCTTTAAGGCTTCCGACAACAAAGAGAAGGTGCTTATAGACATTAAGTCCGTGCTCGACAGGCACGAAGTGGAAGCCGAAGGATACAGATACTGGAGATTATAGGATGCCGCTTATTGTTAATGCCGATGACTTCGGAAAAAATGATGATGTAAACAGCGCCGTGAGCGAGGCGTTTGTAAAAGGGTATATCACCTCAACCACGCTTATGGTCAATATGCCGGGAGCAGGTGCGGCATATGAACTTGCGAAAGAGAAGGGTTTTGCCGCCAAGGTGGGGATTCACCTTAATATAACCGAAGGTATGCCGCTCACTGAGGCGATCCGTTCAAATCCGCTCGTATGTGCACCCGACGGGCGTTTCAATGCCGCATTTTATCACAGTACGAAATACCGTCTGTATATGGACAACCTAACGATGGATCAGATAAGAGATGAACTGGATGCCCAGATAAGCATGTTTCTTGATATGGGCTTCAAAACACTCCATGTTGATTCGCATCATCATGTCCATACCAATTATCCGATATACAGGATACTTAAAAAGCTTTCTTCAAAATATGACTTTGACTACATAAGGCTCAGCAGAAATCTGTACAGGGGAGGGAGCTTGTTTAATAATACATATAAACATTTCTATAACAGTTCGGTTAAGAAGCTTGCGGTCCAAACCTCCGATATGTTCGGTTCTTACAAGGATCTGATGGAGTATTTTTCTCTCGATCCCATGAGGGGGGCCGACAGGATAAAGGAGCCGCCCGGCAGCATGAAACACATTTTTTCCGACAGAACAGTAGAGATCATGGTGCATCCTATGCATGACGGGAACAACGAACTTGTTGATACCGATATCCCGATGAGGGATGAAGGTCATATGTTTTCATATCAGTCCTGACCGAAGGACCTGTCAGACCACTTGTTTCCTTGATATTATCGGCGTTTAATGGTATAATTACCAAGATATGCTTAATCATAGGGTTATTATGCCCTTTTAAGACTATTTGACATGAAAGGAAGAACAAAATTGAGAACATATCTGGTTACGGGCGGCGCCGGATTCATCGGCTCCAACTATATTCATTACATGTTTAAGAAATACGGTGATGAGATAAGGATCATAAATGTAGATGCACTTACTTATGCGGGCAATCTTGAGAACCTGAAGGATGTTGAAGGAAGGGATAATTACACCTTCATTAAGGCAGACATATGCGATAAGGATGCCATTTCAAGGATCTTTGAAGAAAATGATATAGACAGGGTGGTTCATTTTGCGGCCGAGAGCCATGTTGACAGGAGCATCAAGAATCCCGAGGTCTTTGTACAGACGAATGTGATAGGCACTGCGGTCATGTTAAACTGTGCCAAGGCGGCATGGGAGCTGCCTGACGGAAGCTTTAAGGAAGGCAGGAAGTTCCTTCATGTCTCCACCGACGAGGTATATGGATCGCTCGAGGAAGACGGGGGATATTTTTACGAGACCACTCCGTATTCACCGCACAGTCCCTATTCGGCGAGCAAGGCGGGTTCGGATATGCTCGTGAAGGCATATATGGACACATATAAGTTCCCTGCGAATATCACCAACTGTTCGAATAACTACGGACCGTATCAGTTCCCGGAGAAGCTGATACCTCTCATTATCAACAATGCCTTAAACGGCAGGAAGCTTCCCGTTTACGGGGACGGTAAAAATGTCCGTGACTGGCTTTACGTTGAAGACCATGCCAAGGCGATCGATATGGTGCAGGAAAAGGGCCGTCTGTTTGAAACATACAATGTCGGCGGACATAACGAGAAGCAGAACATTGAGATAGTAAATATAATCATCGAGACACTCCTGGAGATGCTTCCGGATTCCGACCCGAGGAAGGCCAATGTATCCAAGGACCTGATCACATACGTTGAAGACAGGAAGGGTCACGACAGGAGATACGCGATCGCACCGGATAAGATAAGGGATGAGATCGGATGGGTACCCGAAACGATGTTTAAGGATGGGATACGCCTTACGATCAAATGGTATTTTGAGAATGAGGAATGGATGAAGAACGTAACAAGCGGCGATTATCAGAAGTATTACCAGTCGATGTATAAGGAGTGACAATGAAGGGAATAATTCTCGCCGGGGGATCCGGTACAAGACTATATCCGCTGACAAAGGCAGTATCAAAACAGATGATGCCAGTATATGATAAGCCCATGATCTATTATCCGCTGTCGATACTCATGCTGGCGGGTATCAGGGACATACTTATCATATCAACACCGAGGGATCTTCCGATGTTCCGTGAACTCTTCGGGACCGGCGAACAGCTGGGACTTTCGATGGAATATGCTGTTCAGGAATATCCGAGGGGACTTGCGGATGCCTTTATCATCGGGGACAGTTTCATAGGCAGTGACCCGGTTGCTCTCATCCTCGGAGACAATATCTTCTACGGCCAGAGTTTTTCCGGGCTTTTAAGGAAGGTTGCGGCAAGGGAAAAGGGTGCGACCATATTCGGATATTACGTAAGGGATCCGAGAGAATACGGTGTGGTTGAGATTGACGAAAACGGAATGGCAATATCCATTGAAGAGAAGCCGGAGAAACCAAAGTCCAACTATGCGGTCCCGGGACTGTATTTTTATGATAATGACGTTGTGGATATCGCGAAGAATGTCAAGCCGTCAGCCAGAGGTGAGATAGAGATAACCAGTATAAATAACGAGTATCTGTCACGGGGAGAGCTGCATGTTGAGACTCTCGGACGCGGTTTTGCGTGGCTTGATACAGGTAACCATGACATGCTCCTTGCCGCCGCGGATTTCGTCAGCTCAATACAGAAGAGGCAGGGCATGTATGTTTCGTGTATTGAGGAGATCGCTTACAGAAGAGGGTTTATCACAAGGGAGCAGCTTCTAAAGCTGGCGGAACCTCTTATGAAGACAGATTACGGCAAATATCTTGAGGATGTTGCAAACGGTTTATAAAAAGGGGAATATGAATGAAGGAGAACAAGGACGCTTTAAAGGGGAAAAAAGCGGTCAAATGTGAGCCTGTCGACTGGACCAGCTTTAAGCTTGGCAGGGAAGAACAGACAGACAAGGCTGAAGAGAATAAGGAAAACGGCGAGAAATGGGCCGTAAAAGGAACTGTCGAAAAGAAACAGAGCGATAAAGACTTTAACGAGTTTGTTTTCAGGGAATTATCGGCAGAGCCATTGGATGCTTCAAAAGCTGCCGATGCGGATGCCTCAGCGGCCGTGAAGGATGAAAAAGAGAAAAAAACGGAAGCGGAAGGGAATGCCGGATCAGTCGACAAAGATGAACGTGAGAAGAAACCCAGAAAAAGAAAATCCTTAAATACCAAACTTGATGAGATAGGTAAAAGCAACTGGGTAAGCACCGGCAATTTCAGGAATGAAGAAAAAATAAGCGATCAGGCCATCAGGGCGCTTGAAGACAACATAATAGAAACCACCATGGCTGCCCAGGATGAGATCCTTTCAAGCGCCGTAAATGAAGTCAATAAGGCACTTGAGGATGAAGACGGTTACGAACCACTGGGTGAAGTCAGCCTGGCCGATACCTTTGAGATACCGGAACTGGATATTCATTTCGGAGACACGGAGGAACTCAAAGGGATCAACAGGATAAGCAGGGAGATAAAGGATAAGGACCTAAAGAAAGAAATAGAGAAGCTGGATCTTGCGCAAAGCATAGAAGAACAGACAGCCAGAGAGATTGAAGAACAGGCGGTCATGGAAATGGCAGAGCAGGATGAAAGCTTAAAGGAAAAAAAGGAAAAACGCAGATCGGGGAAGAAAACAGGAAGTAAGAAGAAAGCGTCTTCCGCGGGTGAAGAAATACCGGCAGGATCAACGGAAGAAGACAGACCGAAAAAGACAAGGCGGAAAAAAACGGCGGTCTCCGAAGATGAAGACAAAGTCATAATAAAGTCGGATGAACTAAAGGCAAGGCGCAAAAAAAAGAAGAGTGAGGCGGTTCTCCCGGAAGAACAGCGGACGGAAGAAAAGCCGGTCAGGAGATCTGCGGAAGAAAAGCAGCGCAGGAGATCTGCGGAAGAAAAGCCGGTCAGGAAGTCCTCGGATGAGAAGGCGCGCAGGAAGTCCTCGGAAGAAAAGCCGGTCAGGAAGTCCTCGGAAGAGAAGGCGCACAGGAAGTTCCCGGAAGAAAAGCCGGTCAGGAAGTCCTCGGAAGAGAAGGCGCGCAGAAAGTCCTCGGAAGAAAAGCCGCACAAAAAGTCTTCCGGCAGGAAGAAGCCTGCAGGGGAGCCGGCAGTCAAGAGCAGTACGGGAAAGATCTCATCAGGCAGAAAAAAACCTTCGGATATCCAAAAAGATAAAGTCAGACCCGTAAAGAGTGCTGAGGGTAAAAAGGAAGGGCCCAGCGAATTCAGGAAGAGAGCGGCAGACTGGAAGGATCCGGAGACAGTTGAGAAGGCTGAAAGGATCAGCTTTATCAAACAGCGGAAGGAAGCTCTGCAGAAGCGCATAAGAAATATGACGCCCATACAGTGGTCCATGGTAGCTATGGCTCTGATCATATTTATCACGGGCATAATGACCAGCGCCGTATATGCCAACTATCAGGGTGAACAGAACAAGGCAAGGGCACTTGCGAGCCTTACACAGTATACGGAAGATGACAGCTATGCCACGGCGACACAGACAGTAACGCAGGAGATGCTCCCGGATGCCGTCGATGAACCGGAACCGGTACAAGCGAAGGTTTTATCGCTTGAAATGTCATCTGTTGAAAAGGATCTTAAGATCAAACTTGTGGATGATCAGGATACCCTTGTTAAGGATGTCTCATGGAGCGTTACCGTTGCAAAGGAGGGAGAAGAGGGAAACGACACCGGTGACAGCGAGGTCTATGAAGACGATGACAGAGATGGCACTATATATATAAATGATATTGCGGCAGGAGAGTATGCCGTAACACTCAATCCGAGTGATTCCCTTGCGGATTATATACTCCCGCAGGATAAACAGCTGGTATCCGTCAAGGCTACCATCGAGTATAAGGTGATAGCCAATATCCGTGATGAGATCAAGTCGGAGAAGGAAGTCAATGTAGCGCTTGAGGATCCAAACGGCAATCAGGCTGCCGATGTTGAGACGGGTTCGGCACTTACGGATACCGTTGAATGGTGTGAATCCACCAGGACGGAAAACGGTGAGGAATATGTGGAGGCGACCCCGGATCTGACCAAGACTGCCTCATCCATGAAAAAGAGCGGAATGTTTGCCGCACTTGAGAAGATCGGAAGAAGCGGAAGAATGTCCGTGACTGGGAAATCCGTGCTGGGACTGAGTATGCCGGCAGGATATACGGTTGCAACGGCGGAAACGATAAGCGGAGACAATCTGGATGAAGAACCGCTGGCTGAAGAGCCGGCACCGGCGGTATCATCGGTTAAAATTCGTGTGGAAGGTGATACCACAATTCCTGTTGATGCAAGCGTTACATTGGTTGCGGAGACGGTGAATTGTCCGGACGGAACATCGGTAAACTGGGATTTCAGCGACGCGGTTTTGGCAAGTGTCAATACGGACGGAAACAGATGTACGGTTGTGGGAAAACAGGCCGGAAGACTGACTGTCAAAGTAACATGCAAAAAAGATGATAACATAATTGCCGAAGCTTCCTGCGAGATAGTCATAAAGGAAAAATCGGATTCGGATCCTTCGCTGTCGATCTCGGGATCAAGTTCTGTCGGTATGAATTCAACGGTCATCCTTACGGCGGCAGTCACACCGAAAGATGCAACAGTAAGCTGGAGTTCTTCGGATGAGTCTATAGCATCGATATATTCAACCGAAGACGGCGGCAGGAAGTGTACGGTAAAGGGTATAAAGGCCGGAAATGCTACGATAACTGCCTCGGCAAGCAACGGCAAGACCACTACGATGACAATGACCGTCAAGGAAGCTGATACCAATTACAGCGATGATGCCAAACTGTACGATGCGAGCAAGAACCTGCTGTATGTTAAAGAAGGTGATAATTACAGACCGGCTACATACGGAGATTATAAGGGAGGCATTTATTCCGTATTCTACAGGAAACAGAGCAGTTATCTTTATACAGGCTGGCAGAATATAGACGGGAAGACCTATTATTACACGAGCGATCATAATTACGTGACCGGAGAACAGGTAATTCAGGGTGTTAAATACAACTTCGGTTCGGACGGAGCACTGTCTACGGGATCCGGAACTCTCGGAATAGATGTATCAAAGTATCAGCCGAACATCAACTGGTCGGCAGTCAAGGCATCCGGAGTCAATTATGTGATAATCCGCTGCGGTTACAGAGGAGCAAGTACGGGCGCACTGATACAGGATCCGTATTTTACATCACATATAAAGGGCGCCAAGGCAGCAGGCCTTAAGGTCGGAGTATACTTCTTTACAACGGCACTCAC
>JAFSZZ010000002.1 GCA_017458765.1 Lachnospiraceae bacterium
CGATAGTATGATAAAATATGCGAGTATGTAAGACACGGGGATGGTTCTTCTGTCTTATAAAACATTTCATGAGGAGGAAGCAAAAATGTCACAAGAGATACCCTACAAGATTTACTTAGATGAAAAGGATATTCCCGCATCGTGGTATAACATGCGCGCGGATATGAAAAATAAACCGGCACCGCTGCTCAACCCGGGAACCGGCCGGCCAATGACGGCTCAGGAACTGTCGGGCGTTTTCTGCGAGGAACTTGTAAAGCAGGAACTTAACGAGACGGATGCCTATATTGAGATCCCCGGAGATATCAGGGATTTTTATAAGATGTACCGCCCTTCACCGCTGGTAAGGGCATACTGCCTTGAGAAAAAGCTGGATACGCCGGCTAAGATATATTACAAGTTCGAGGGCAACAATACCTCGGGATCCCACAAGCTTAATTCGGCTATCGCTCAGGCATATTATGCCAAGCAGCAGGGACTTAAGGGTGTTACGACGGAGACCGGTGCAGGCCAGTGGGGAACGGCGCTTTCAATGGCATGTGCCTATTTTGATCTTGACTGCAAGGTATTTATGGTAAAAGTTTCCTATGAGCAGAAGCCGTTCAGGCGCGAGGTCATGAGGACATACGGCGCGAGCGTTACACCGTCACCCTCGGAAACCACGGAAGTCGGAAGAAAGATCCTTGCAGCGCATCCCGGAACGACGGGAAGCCTTGGATGTGCCATTTCAGAGGCGGTCGAAGTTGCTACGCATAACGAAGGATACAGATATGTACTCGGAAGTGTATTAAATCAGGTGCTTCTCCACCAGTCGGTGATCGGACTTGAGGCGAAGGCGGCTTTTGACAAGATCGGAGTTAAGCCTGACATGATCATAGGCTGCGCGGGCGGCGGATCGAACCTGGGCGGTCTCATTGCTCCGTTCATGGGTGAAAAGTTAAGGGGCGAGGCTGATTACCGGATAATCGCGGTCGAGCCGGCATCCTGCCCGAGCTTCACAAGGGGTACATACGCATACGACTTCTGCGATACCGGAATGATCTGTCCGCTTGCCAAGATGTATACGCTCGGAAGCGACTTTATTCCTGCTCCGAACCATGCGGGCGGTCTCAGATTCCACGGCATGAGCTCGACACTGTCGCAGCTGTATCATGACGGATATATGGAAGCAACTACAGCAAGGCAGACGGATGTATTCGAGGCTGCGGAGTATTTTGCAAGAGTGGAAGGTATCCTTCCGGCACCCGAGAGCTCACACGCGATAAGAGTTGCCATCGACGAAGCAAAGAAATGTAAGGAAACCGGTGAGGAGAAGACGATCCTCTTCGGACTTACGGGAACAGGGTATTTCGACCTGGTTGCTTACGAAAAATACAACAACGGCGAAATGGACGACTACATCCCTACGGATGAGGAACTTGCAGCGAGCATCGCCAAACTCCCGAAAATAAACTAAATAAATTTAATATTCAGGGCTTGCAATTATGCAGGCCCTATGTTATTATCAACACATGAACAATCATTCATATATTCATCTGAGGTATAGAGAAGCTATGTATTCCTTTAAGGGCATGGAGAAGATGTATATTACCTTATGAGTATATGAAGCGCAGAAATAATAAACATCAGGTAGTGTAAAGCAGATTATGAAATCTGAGAATCGTCATAAGGAATCCACCGCAAGCGGTACCCCTTATGACAAATCAATGGAGGAAAGTAAGATGAAGAAAAAATTCAAACTTGAGGATCTTGATTGTGCGAACTGTGCAGCAAAAATGGAGGAAGCGATCAAAAAAATACCGGGCGTTATTAATGCATCGGTAAACTTCCTTGCACAGAAGATGATGATCGAGGCTGCTGATGAAGAATTTGATTCGATAGTGGAAAAGGCAGTTGCATGCATATCGAAGGTAGAGCCCGACTGCAGAGTAATATTGTAACAGGTGCAACAGGTGAGTCACGGGGACAGGTTCCTCGACTCCATATTTGAGTCGAGGAACCTGTCCCCGTGACTCA
>JAFSZZ010000132.1 GCA_017458765.1 Lachnospiraceae bacterium
CAGGGATATGGAGTCAAAATATGACCGTATCAAGCTGATCTTTCATAAGGAGTCAAAGGGAGTCATTACCTGCTATTTGTATGGGTTTAAAATGGCACTTCTTGACGGGGCCGAGCAGATCATAGAAATGGACGGCGGCGGCTCGCATCTTCCCCGTGAGATACCTCAGTTTATAGAAAAACTTGAAGAAGGATATGACTGTGTATGGGGCTCAAGGTTCATGCCGGGCGGAGATATCACGAACCAGCCTTTATACAGAAGGTTCTTAAGCTCGGGCGGGACCATTCTGGCAAATCTGGTACTTGGCACAAAGCTTAAGGATATGACCAGCGGGTTCGAGGCTTTTAAAAGAGAAGTCCTGGAGAACATGAACCTTGATGCGTTTATGTCAAGGGGACATATGTATCAGACGGAGATGCGCTATTACTGCAGGAATCTAAATACCATAGAGGTTCCGATCAACTACATAGGATCAAAGTCGAGTATCAGGTTTAAGTCGGTCACAGAAGCATTGAGGCTGTTATTTAAACTTAAGAGGAACGAGAAGAACATATTTTTAAATAAATAACAGGGTGTAAAAATCTGTAGAGTATAGGAAATGAACTTTCAACTGAAAATACGCGCGGTAAAATCGGATATGGAAGATTACCTGTCCGACAGAATAAACAGATACAAATTTATATCGGCAGTTATTTTTGCTTTTATAATAACAGCGCTGGCCTGGCAGAGTGATGATGCTTATCATGCTTATATCATGGCGAAGAACCTGGTGCTTGGCAACGGCTTTGTGTATAACGTCGGAGAAAGAGCGACTGCATCTTCCTGTCCATTGTTCACCCTGATCATTGCCGGAGGATATTTTGTATTCCGGAATATGTTCCTTGTTTCATTACTGATATGTGTTATTTTTTCCATATCGGCATATGTGATCACAATAAATAACTTCTGTCACACAAGAAAACACTTATTCATCGCGTTTTTTACGATGATCGGAAGCCTTTGCTTTATTAGTTATACGACAAGCGGTCTTGAGAACTGTATGTTATTTTTTCTTGCGGCAGAATTTCTTAAGATATATTTTGCATCTAAACGATATGATGCAAAGAAGATGTTTGTCCTTGCGGTTCTCATATCACTGATAGCCATGACAAGGATGGATGCGGTGCTCATGTTCATTCCCATGATACTGTATGTTTATCTTGGGAGGAGAGACGGCGTATCCTTCGGGAAGGCGGTACTGCTCGGGATAGCAGGATTACTGCCGTTTATCGGATGGGAGGTTTTTTCCACAATATATTATGGTTTCCCGTTTCCGAATACGGCATATGTCAAGCTCGGTACGGATATACCGCTTAAGGAGTATCTGATAAGGGGTATGCAGTATTTCCTTACTTCGCTCAGTTTTGACCCGATACTCTTACTCGTGCCCTTTGTTGCAATGATACTTGTTTTCCTTGTAAAGAAGGCACATTATACCTACTGCGTTTTGGGAGTGCTTTTGTACATCTGCTATGTTTTTTATATAGGCGGTGACTTCATGGTCGGCAGGCATTATACGGTGCTCTTCCTTATATCGCTTGTCTGTGTACTTAAATATATGGAGGATGAGGATATAAACGAGGCGTTAAGAAGGCGCTTTGAAAAAACTTATATCATCATCGCCGCTGCCGGCATAATCTTTTCCTATGCGGCCAAACCTGTAACCAATCAGTATCTGTTCGGATACGGAGCTTCTCCGATCGCTGATGAAAGGGGCGGATATTTTCAGTATACAAGCCTGTATAATAATGCCATTTCTTACCTTAAAACAGGAAAGATGGTGATCCGCAGCGCATGGAATGAAGGCGGTATAGATGAGTTAAGGAAAGAAGGGCATGGTTCGGGACTTTTGGTGATGGTGCCGGGCATATCCATATATTACAATTCGGACTTATACCTTAACGATCTGTATGCACTCGGGGATCCTTTCCTGTCAAAGCTTCCGGCAGTAAGGGAGGATAACTGGAGGATAGGGCATATGTGGCGTGAGGCTCCGGTCGGTTATAACGAGACCGTCCTGTACGGTGAAGATGTCATAGAAAACGAGAGCATCAGGGAATACTACGAAACGATAAAGTTCATAACCAGAGGTCCAGTATGGGACAAGAACAGGCTGAAGGCTGTTATAGACATAAATACAGGTAAGTATGATCATCTGCTCGAGGAATACAAGAGTACCCTTGATGAGGATAACCATCAGATAACGGATAAGTATTTCTTAAGCAGGGAACCGGCGGTAAAATAAGCAGACCATAACAGGGTTTTGCAAGCCATATAAGATCTGAACGAAGAACGGGACAGGGGATGCATTGAAAAGACTGTATGAAGCATTAAGGGATCATGCGGGGCAGGATATTTATCCCTGCCATATGCCGGGACATAAGGGAAATGCCGGTACGGGATTCCTTAAGGAAGTGCTCAAATATGATATCACGGAGATAGACGGGTTTGATAACCTGCATGATGCACATGGGGTGATACTTGAGTCCGAAAGATATGCATCATCCCTTTACGGAGCAGAGGAAACTCATTTTTTAACGGGCGGGAGCACTTCAGGGATACTGAGCGCGATAGCCGGTGTCACGGAGCAGGGAGATGAGATCCTGATAGGACGGAACTGCCACAGATCCGTGTATAACGCGGCAGAACTGGGCCGGTTAAGATGCAGGTATCTGTATCCTGAATATATAGAAGAATATGGTATATGCGGTGCCATAACCGCCAAGGACATTGAAAAAGCTCTCGTAAAATATCCGGATATCAGGGCTGTGGTCATAACCTCGCCGACATACGAAGGAATATGTTCTGATGTGAGCGCCATAGCCGGGACCGTGCACGGATACGGGAAAATACTGATAGTAGATGCTGCTCACGGGGCGCACTTTGGCTTTCATGAAGGATTCCCCGAGTCTTCGGTAAAACAGGGAGCCGATATAGTTATACACAGTGTGCATAAGACATTGCCTTCACCTACGCAGACCGCGCTGCTCCATATGAACGGAGATCTTGCGGACAGGGAAGAGGTAAGAAGGATGCTCACGGTCTACCAGTCAAGCTCCCCGTCATATCTGCTAATGGCAGGGATCGATAACTGCATGAGCATTCTGGGAGAGAGAGGGAGCAGAGAATTCGATAAGTTTTTTGAGCGACTCTGCAATCTTGAGAAGGATTTTGAAGGATTTAATTGCTTAAAGCATATAAACAGGAGACTGCTTAAGGAAAAATACGGGGTATATGACACCGATCCGGGGAAAATAATGATATCCGTAAAAGGAACGGGCATAACCGGAAGAGAACTGTATGATATTCTGAGGAGTGAACATGGCATACAGCCGGAAATGGCATCCGATGGCTTCTGTCTTCTCATTATGACCATAATGGATACGGAAGAAGGATTTAAGAGAGTTAAAAATGCACTGTTTTGCATCGATGAGAAGATTTCCGGGAAGAAAAAGAACGATCCGGAAAGAAAAAAGAAATCTCATGAAGAGGATACTGATATAGGGCGTCTGTATGTCAGTGAAGCAAAACAGGTAATGCCGGTATATGAAGCATTAAGCGGTGATAAGATAAACGGGGATATAGATAAGTCGACAGGGATGATAAGTGCCGGTTACATATGCCTATATCCTCCGGGGATCCCTCTTTTGGTGCCGGGAGAAGAGATATCCTGCGGACTGGCGGAAGGCATTAAGAAGGCGCAGGAACAGGGGCTTACAGTGCAGGGAGTCGGTGAAGGCGGGAAGATCAAGGTCCTGGCACAAGGCCGGTAAAGCGGACAGATCAGATATAATGGCGGGGTAAGATATATGGGCAAGATTTTTTATATAATGGGAAAGAGCTCGACGGGCAAGGATACGATATATAAAAAGCTGCTTGATAAGTATCCCGAAGAGCTTAGGCAGGTCGTGATGTACACGACACGTCCCATAAGGGAAGAAGAGAAAGACGGTGTCACATACAATTTTGTGACGGAGGAATATTATAATAATGCAAAAGAGCAGGGCCTCATCATAGAAAGCCGCGCATATAACACGGTACACGGGATATGGAGGTATTTTACCGTAAATGACGGGAAGATAGATCTGCAGAACGGAAATTATCTTATATCGGGAGTTCTTGAATCCTATGTTTCAACAAGGGAATACTTCGGAAAGGACGCGGTGATACCGATATATATTGAAGTAGAGGACGGAGAGAGGCTGACCAGAGCTCTGAAACGCGAAAAAAAGCCGGGTAACCGCAGGTTTGCCGAGATGTGCCGGAGGTTCCTTGCCGACACGGAGGATTTTTCGGAGGAAAAACTTAAGGCAGCAGGCATCGACAGGCGGTTTGAAAACATGGATCTGTACACATGCATGAGCGAGATAGAGGATTTAATCTTAAAAGAGCTTGATGAGGCATAGAAGTTCTCTTAATGAATGTTTACGGGAATAAACGAAGCTGAAGGGAGGGTGGATCCAAATGGATATGAAGATAAATCAGATGCTTCCGACACAGAATGTTTCCGAGCACACGGAACAGGCTAAGGTGACGGATGACCAGTTCCGGTTCACCCTGATGAGCAGGATAGATGATGAGGGGCTTCAGGAACGGCTGAACCTGATGTTCCAGGACATTACAATGCAGGGCAAGAAGATAGGCAAGCACATGGATGTCCGGGATATGAAGCGCTACAGGACTCTCATAAAGGATTTTTTGAACGAGGTCGTAAACCGCTCCCATAAATTTTCAAGGGAGAATTTCCTTGACAGGAGGGGAAGGCACAGAGTATACGGCATCATACGGCTTATAGACGAGAACCTTGATTCACTTGCCGAGGAGCTTATGAAGGAAGAGAAGGATCATCTGGCTATCCTTGGCAAGATTGATGAGATAAAGGGAATGCTTCTTGATATATTCATGTAAACAGTTGTTTGTAGAAGACAGGCCGCCCAAAGAATGGCAGGGGCAAAAAATGGAAGGATGATATGGCAAAATTTTCAGATATAATCGGACAGGAGCATATTAAAGAGCATCTGATGAACGCTATCGACAGCGGTCAGGTCTCACACGCATATATAATCAACGGCGAGAAGAACTCGGGCAAGGAATTCATTGCCGATACCTTTGCGATGGCCCTTCAGTGTGAGGATGACAGCAGTATAGAGCCGTGTATGGAGTGTCACGCCTGCAAACAGGCGGTTACGAAAAACCAGCCGGATATCATAACCCTTACACACGAAAAGCCGGGAACCATAGGTGTTGAGGACGTACGCGGTCAGATAGTATCGGATGTGAGCGTAAGGCCGTACAGCAGCAGGTGGAAGATATATATAGTAAATGATGCGGAAAAAATGAGCGTGCAGGCGCAGAATGCCCTGCTTAAGACTCTTGAAGAACCGCCGGAGTATGTGGTCATAATCTTACTGACCAGCAATATCTCAGCCCTGCTCCCGACCATAATATCAAGGACTGTAGTCCTTAACATGCGTCCGGTGGATGATAAAACGGTCCGGAAATATCTTATGGAAAGGATACACGTACCTGATTACCAGGCTGATATATGCGTGGCATTTGCAAGAGGCAATATAGGCAAGGCCAAGCATTTAGCGACCAGCGAGGATTTTGACAATATCAAGAATGAAGCCGTAAGGGTGCTAAAATATGCGCAGGAAATGGATATGAGCGAGTTCATATCCACCATAAACCAGATAGGAGCCTATAAGCTGAGCGTGGAGGACTATCTTGATATCCTTCTCATCTGGTACAGGGACGTATTGATGTTCAAAGCAACGAACGATGCCGACAACCTTGTTTTCAAGGAAGAGATAAAGGCGCTTAAGGACAGGGCAGGCAGGAGTTCTTACGAAGGAATAGAGAAGATAATAGAAACGATAGAGAAGACTAAGACCAGGCTGAAGGCTAACGTCAATTTCGAATTGGCAATGGAGCTTTTGCTGCTGGCTATAAAAGAGGAGTAATTAAAGGAGAACTGAAATGGTAAAGGTCATAGGGATACGCTTCAGGACTGCCGGAAAGGTTTATTACTTTGATCCCAAGGATATAGAGTTAAAACGGGGAGAACATGTGATAGTCGAAACGGCAAGGGGCGTGGAATTCGGAACGGTGGTCATGCCGCCCACGGATATGGAGGATAATGAGGTAACACAGCCTCTCAAGCCCGTCATGCGCAAGGCTACACAGGAGGATGCCGAAAAAGAGAAGAAGAACAGGGAAAAGGAAAAAGAAGCCTTTAAGATATGCAAGGAGAAGATAGTAAAGCACGGGCTTGACATGAAGCTTATCGATGCCGAATACACTTTCGACAATAACAAGGTACTTTTCTATTTCACTGCAGACGGACGCGTTGATTTCAGGGAACTTGTCAAGGATCTTGCTTCAGTGTTCAAGACGCGTATCGAGCTTAGGCAGATCGGTGTAAGGGATGAGACCAAGATACTCGGAGGCATAGGTTTCTGCGGCAGACCGCTGTGCTGCCATACTTATCTGTCTGATTTTGCTCCGGTATCCATAAAAATGGCCAAGGAACAGAACTTATCCCTTAATCCGACCAAGATCTCGGGTATCTGCGGACGTCTTATGTGCTGTCTTAAGAATGAGGAAGAGACGTACGAAGAGCTTAACCGCAAGCTTCCGAATAACGGCGATACGGTAACTACGGATGACGGCTTTAAGGGTGAAGTCGTAAGCGTGAACGTATTAAGACAGCTTGTCAAGGTAGTGATCGAGGAAGGCGATGAGAGAGAGATCAAGGAGTATAAGGCTTCACAGCTGAAGTTCAAGTCACGCCACCGCAAGGACAGCAACAAGGATAAGGCATCCGAGGCCGAACTTAAGGCTTTGGAGCAGCTGGAGAAGAAGGATGGAAAATCAAAGCTTGACGACGATTGAGCTTAGGGACGGAGAGCGTATAGACGATCTTCAGAGAAACGGCTATAAGATAATCCAGAACAAGAAAAAATTCTGTTTCGGGATGGATGCGGTGCTGCTCAGCGGCTTTGCATCGGTCAGGGACGGAGAGACGGTGCTGGATATAGGTACGGGAACGGGGATAATACCGATACTCCTTGAAGCAAAGACCGGCGGCCGTCATTTTACGGGACTTGAGATACAGGAAGAAAGCGCCGAAATGGCCGCAAGGAGCGTAAAATTAAACGGTCTTGAGGATAAGATAGACATTGTCACCGGTGATATCAAAAATGCCGGTGAACTGTTCGGACCGGCTTCGTTTGATGTTATCACGACCAATCCGCCGTATATGATAGGCAGCCATGGTCTTAAGGGAGATAACATAGAGAAGACGATAGCAAGGCACGAGATATGCTGTACACTTGAGGATATAGCAAGAGAGGGCAGCAGGCTCTTAAAAAATAAAGGGCGTTTTTATATGGTCCATCGTCCGTTCAGGATGGTCGAGATCTTCGGAACACTCACAAAATATCGTCTGGAACCGAAGAGGATCAAGCTTGTTTATCCGTTTATTGACAAGGAACCTAACATGATCCTCATAGAAGCATTGAAGGACGGAAATTCGAGAGTAACGGTCGAAAAACCGCTGATCGTATATAAGGAACAAGGAATTTATACAGACGAAATATACAGTATTTACGGGTATTAGAGCCAATAACGCAAGTTATTTATGAAGGTCCTAAAATTTATTTAATCGTGTTTTAATAGTTTGTCTATATAAAAATAAATATAAAAATCCGCACTTGACCAAATCGGTCAGAGCAATTTTAGACAGACTGAAGAGAGGGATATGAAGGATCAAAGCCGGGGTACACTGTATCTGTGTGCCACACCCATAGGAAATCTGTCAGATATCACCCAGAGGGTGGTAGATACGCTCAGGGAAGTCGATATCATCGCTGCAGAGGATACGAGGAACAGCATCAAGCTGCTAAACCACTTTGGGATAAAGACGCCGATGACCAGTTATCATGAGTATAACAGGTACGATAAGGCAGCGGAACTTATAGACAGATTAATGGAAGGAAAGGATATTGCCCTTATCACCGATGCGGGAACACCGGGGATATCGGATCCGGGTGAAGTATTCGTAAAGATGTGTATTGAAGCAGGTATCCGGGTGACATCGCTTCCGGGAGCCTGCGCCTGCATAACGGCACTTACGATGTCGGGACTTAAGACAAGAAGATTTTGCTTCGAAGCATTTTTGCCTGCCGATAAAAAGGAAAGGCAGGAAATACTTGAAGAGTTGAGAGATGAAACACGTACCGTCATCATATATGAAGCTCCTCATCACTTAAAAAAGACACTTGAGGAACTAAGGGAAGTGCTCGGTAACAGGAATATAGCGTTGTGCAGGGAGCTTACCAAGCAGTTTGAGGAGGTATTGCACTTCACTTTTGATGAGGCACTTTTATATTACAGCCAAAATGAGCCCCGCGGTGAGTACGTACTGTGTATAGAGGGCGTGGACAGGGAGACACTTAAGCTTAATGAGATAAAGTCCTGGCAGGAACTTACGATAGAGGAACACATGAAGCTGTATGAAGAGAAGGGCATTGAACGTAAGGAATGCATGAAGAAAGTGGCCAAAGACCGCGGTATTACCAAGCGGGAGGTCTATGATGCGTTACTTGACGTGAAAAATTAAAGCAATATTTAATTTTAGATGATAAATGGTGCGATTCCCGAAAAAACGGGAAGATCCAAATATTTATATAACGAGGAGCAAAAATGGAGAACAAAGGAAAGTACTACATCACGACAGCAATAACCTATACTTCGGGAAAGCCGCATATAGGGAATACCTATGAGGCTATCCTTGCGGACAGTATCGCAAGATACAAGAGGCAGGAGGGATATGACGTATTCTTCCAGACAGGGACCGATGAACACGGACAGAAGATAGAGGAGAAGGCGGCTGCGGCAGGCACAACGCCCAAGGAATTTGTGGATAACGTAGCCGGTATAGTAAAAGGGCTGTGGGATCTGTGCGGTACATCCTATGACAAGTTCATAAGGACGACCGATCCCGACCATGAGAGGCAGATACAGAAGATATTTAAGAGACTCTACGATCAGGGTGATATCTATAAGAGCACATATGAAGGCCTGTATTGTACGCCGTGCGAATCATTCTGGACAGAATCCCAGCTTGTTGACGGAAAGTGTCCCGACTGCGGCAGAGAGGTTAAACCTGCCAAGGAAGAAGCATATTTTTTCAAGATGAGTAAGTACGCCGACAGGCTTATCGAGCATATAAACACGCATCCTGAGTTCATACAGCCGGTTTCAAGGAAGAATGAGATGATGAACAATTTCCTTCTCCCCGGGCTGCAGGATCTGTGTGTGTCAAGAACCTCGTTCAAATGGGGCATCCCGGTTGATTTTGACGATAAGCATGTGGTCTATGTATGGCTTGATGCCTTAAGCAACTATATAACCGGTATCGGATATGATGCGGAAGGCAATTCGAGCGATCTGTATAAAAAATACTGGCCGGCGGATCTTCATCTTATAGGAAAAGATATAGTAAGGTTCCATACCATTTACTGGCCTATCTTCTTAATGGCACTCGGCGAGCCGCTTCCAAAGCAGGTATTCGGACATCCCTGGCTTTTACAGGGTGGCGAGAAGATGAGCAAGTCAAGGGGTAACGTTATATATGCCGATGATCTTGTGAACATGTTCGGGGTTGACGCGACCAGATACTTTGTACTCCATGAGATGCCTTATGATAATGACGGAGTGATCACCTGGGAACTTGTAGTCGAACGCTATAATTCGGAACTTGCCAATGTTCTTGGAAATCTTGTGAACAGGACGATATCCATGAGCAATAAGTATTTTGACGGATATGTACGTACCACGGGAGTGACCGAGGCGGTCGATGATGATCTGAAAGCCGTAGTTACCGGATGCAGGGATAAGGTCAATGCAAAAATGGGGACATTAAGGGTAGCGGATGCAATATCGGAAGTATTTACCCTGTTCCGCCGCTGCAACAAATATATAGATGAGACGGAGCCCTGGGTACTGGCCAAATCGGAGGATAAGAAGGACAGGCTGTCAGAGGTTATGTATAATCTGGTTGAATCGATCTGCATCGGTGCAAATCTGCTGATACCCTTCATGCCCGATACCGCAAACAGGATACTCATGCAGCTTCACGGTACCGAAAGGGATTATGATCTTTTGAATGAATATGGTCTTATGGCATCCGGGACTATAGTTACTCAGGAACCTGAGATGTTGTTTGCCCGCCTTGATCTTAATGAGATAATGAAAAAGGTCGAGGAGATAAGAGCAGCCCAGAAGGCTGAGTATGAGCGCGAGAACGGGATAAGCCCGGAAGATAAGGAAGAACCTGTGATCGATATAGAAGCAAAACCCGAGATAGAGTATGATGATTTTGCGAAGCTTCAGCTTCAGGTAGGCGAGATAATAGCATGTGAAGAGGTAAAGAAGAGCAAGAAGCTTCTGTGCAGCAAGGTTAAGATAGGAAGTGGAGTACGCCAGATAGTTTCGGGCATCAAGGCACATTACAAGCCGGAGGAGATGGTCGGTAAGAAAGTAATGGTCCTTGTAAACCTTAAGCCGCGTGAGATCGCAGGTGTGCTGTCCGAAGGAATGCTCCTGTGTGCGGAAGATGCGGAAGGCAATCTGGCTCTCATGATCCCCGAGAAGCCTATGCCGTCCGGAGCAGAGATAAGTTAGGCAGTATAAAAGATAATGAATGACAGTTTGGTCATTAGAGTGTTATAATATACATTGAGGGGAAAGGGAGTTAAATAATTAAGGAGGGATTATTATGAGAAAAATCACATCAATTATTCTTGTCGCGGCAATGATCATGGGAATGACGGTCAGTGCCGCGGCATCAGACACTATCGTAATCGTATCTGAGAACACGACGGAAGCGACACCCACACCAACGGCTACACCTACACCAACTCCCGAACCCACTCCGACAGCCGGAGCAACTGCAGACACTGCGGTACAGACAAACACAGCCGTAACAGTAACGAGCAATAAAACATATTTAGCGCTCGGAGCGGATCTGAGTGCAGACCAGAGAAGTACGGTACTTGCTCTTATGGGTATCGCGGAAGCCGATCTTCCGAACTATGATGTTGTATATGTAACCAATCAGGAGGAGCATCAGAGGCTGGATACTTATATCGATCCCGCTGTTATAGGAAAGAGATCACTTTCATCCGTTGTGGTCCGGGCAGCGGAAGCAGGTCACGGAGTAACGGTCACAACCAAAAATATCAACTATTGTACCGAAAATATGTACAGGAATGCTCTTATCACGGCCGGTGTTGAGAATGCGGACATCACCGTAGTCGGACCTACTCCTATTTCAGGCACGGCAGCACTTATCGGAGCTCTTAAGGCATATGAGCGTATGTCCGGGACTACGGTAAGCGATAAGGCTTTGGATACGGCACTCAATGAGCTTGTTACGACGGGTGAGCTTAAGCAGGCTGTCGGAAATGATGCCAAGGCCGAGGAGATAATTTCCTATGTTAAAGCGCAGATCGCAGCCAATCACCTCGAGACAGAGGAGGAGATAGAAGCGGCGATACGTCAGGGAATGAAGGATCTGAACGTTCAGCTTACCGAAGAGGATATAAAGAAGACCGTCAAGCTTATGATGAAGATAAAAGCCATGGGAATTGATTTCAATGTACTGGCTGAGCAGGCTGATGATATCTATGCAAAGTATAAGGATAAGATCAATGCCGGGACCTTCAATATTGACGATGTAAACCTTGAAGATCTGGGACTCGGCAAGCTGGTAAAGAATGCGGTCGGCGGATTTTTCAAGGAAGTTGGCGATACCGTTAAGGAGTTTTTCGGTGGTCTGTTTTCAAAGTGGAAATGATCAATGGTTGAAAAAGAATATATGATCCGTCCCATCATGAAGCAGGAATGGGATGATGCCATGAAGCTTGCATGGGATACCTTCCTGATATATGAAGCACCGGATTATTCGGTCAGAGGGGTGCACAATTTCAGGAATTTTGTCAGGGATCCGCTGCTTAAGAAAATGTTTACCTATGGCGAGTATATCGCCATAGGTGCCTTTTCGGATAAAAGGATGGTAGGGATTATAGGAGTACGTAATACAAACCATATATCCCTTCTGATCGTGGACAGGGATTTTCATAGGATGGGTATAGCAAGCTCCTTGATAGACCGGTATATAGGAGATGCAAAAAAGAATGGAATAACATACGTTACTGTAAACTCGTCTCCCTATGCCGTAGATTTCTATCATAAGATCGGCTTTGTTAATATAACGGATGAAGTTGAAAAAGACGGCATCCGATTTACTCCAATGAGGCTTAATTTAGGCGATTAAGGCAAGATTTAATTTTTAAAACGGAGATTTATACAAAAAGTAGATCGAATTTCGGTATATTGAAAGAATAGTTCCTTGCATTTCTTATAAAAATAGGCTACAATTATTAGGAAATTATGCATTTTTTTAGTTAATAGCAACAAATCAAGGAAACAAAACAGGAGTTATGTTTAAATATGGGCAAATTGTTTAACTTAGACAGCCCGTTTATGCAATTCATGAACAGGGTTGCAGACCTTATGTGGCTGAACATCCTGTTTGTGATTAGTTGTATTCCGGTGATCACGGTGGGACCTGCCATAACGGCGATGTTTTATATTACGCTGAAGATGGTCAGGAACGAGGAATCCTATATAACGAAGGGATATTTTAAATCGTTTAAACAGAATTTCATCCAGGGAACGGTTATCTGGCTCATTGCGATATTGGCCGGAGGACTGTTGCTGCTGGATTATTTCATAATAAGCGGACGTATGGGAGTAAGTGTAGGTAATCCTACCATAATAAGTGTGATGCAGGTACTGCTGATCGTAGTACTGATATTCTACTTATTTACATTTACCTTCGTTTTTCCGCTGTTATCCAAATTCGATAATTCGATCAAGAATACGATCAAGAATGCATTTATAATGAGCATAAGGCATTTCCCGGTCACACTTGGGAGTATTGCCATAGGGATAATAACAGCCCTTCTTATTATATATGTACCGATAATGCTGATGTTTTCTATTTTTCTTCTGTTCAGTCTGGCGGCGTTTGTCTGTTCACAGATGTATGTAAGGGTCTTCGATAAGTATATCCCGAAGACGGCGGAAGCAGAAGAAGATACTGAAGATGCAGACGGTACGGAAAAAGTTACGGAACAGGAAAATATTTGATCACGGAGATACGGCAGGTATGAGTACTAAGAAGAAGAATGGCCAGAATATGCTGCAATGGATCATACCGACAGCTATATTGGTCATAATCATTCTCTTTACCCTAACTTCATACAAGTCTGATATATTTACCAGAGAGAAGAACAAGAAACTGGATGAGTATAGCAGTAAAGCCCGGGAGATGGCCGACTATTATTCGTCTGAGATCTATATGATAGGCCAGGTGGCAAGGATGCTGTCCACAAGGGTGTCTGTCGACAGGGATTATTTCTGTGATGATAATGTGGATCTTCTTACATCAGCTGTCAGTCAGCTTAACATTGATGCGGGTTATATTGTAAGAAATGACGGCAAGGTTATGAACAACCTGGGTGTTGAGGCACCCAGTCTTAAGGCAGCCACAAACGGTGATATAAGCGTAGAGGGTGGCAATATAGACGGATACATTGTCAGTTCCAGCGGGGACTGTGTTCATTATGTATCGGCGTCATTTGCAGGGGGCAGCGTAATACTCAAATATACCCCCAAGCATATAAATGAACTCGAACAGTTCTTAAACAGCAACGCCAAGACATCGACATATGTTCTCATAAGTTCAATGGGCATTGTCATAGACAGCGCAGGTGTGGAAGCCGGCGTGTTTAAGGAGGGAATGGACCTCTTCGATTATCTTGACGGAGCTTCTTATGCGGGCATCACCAAGAAGGATGAATTCCTTAATAATCTTGAACAGCAG
>JAFSZZ010000133.1 GCA_017458765.1 Lachnospiraceae bacterium
CTCCAAGGCTGGTTGTGCGGGTTATTTCGTCCTGTTTGACTATATGCCATCCTTTTCGTAGATCCTTGCGTTCCCTCAGAAGTTCGTCATAAGACTCCCATTCTTCTTTGATGATATCGCGTCCGAACTTAAGCACCACATGGTCGTTGTATCAACGACCTTCACATTACAAGTGAATGCCTTACCGCCTACATATGCCGTTATCTTTGCACTTCCTTTTATCACGGCATTTACAACACCGTCCTCCACCGTTGCGACTTCGTTATTGGAAGACATCCATGTAACGCTGAATTTATCATCATACCCGTTCATCCCGGCAAGTCCAAGGGAATGCCTGCTCCTTATTGCGGAAGATCATTCTTCGTTATCCCCAGTAGCATCCATGGACTGGGGATTCGTTGAAGTAGAAACCGAGAACGGAGCCAAGTTCAAGATAGCCTGTTTTGCCATGATCTGCCACTTCTGCGGGAAACGCTATATCGCAAAAGACGCTATGGCACATCACAGCGTATATCAAAGAGGGGATTTAAAAACCTAATATAGCGAAGGGGTTGCCGGTGGAGCAACCCCTATCTCTCAATAAATATTTCTGCACTATATCCATATTATGGTACCCATATCTCAAACCCATCAAGAGTCATATTATTTGCAACAAGAGCCTCGCTTATAGCCGCCTGCGCTGCCAGATCCTCATCCATATCATAACTATAATAATTCTTGTAAAACCGATGCAAAATCGGATCAATTAACTCTTCTGGCAGATTCTCCATGCTCATGGCAACACTATTTAAGTATTTGCTTATTCCAAATCTGCATTCATCTGTATAGTCCATTTTCTTTTGGTGTAATCAACCTTCTCCCTGATTCAGCTCTATTAGCCATCACCCCAAGACGAGTTATAGAACACGTAATATCTTCTCAAGCTGCTTTTACAACCTTATCGTATTCAAATATAGCCACATCTTTCACCATGGTCTGAAGACGATTCACTATCTCCTCCAATTTTTCTGATATCTCATCACTATAATATACTTCACCACACTGAGCACAAACAAGCGCCGGTACGTTCTTGATAATTATTATGCAATCATCGAATTCCTGAATATATGTATGTTTTGTTTCAGTAACATTTCCTTTGCACATTATGCATCTCATATTCTCTTACCCCTTTCTGGTCATAAAATCAGGTTCCCATTTGTCCGGATCCGGATAATAAGCTGAAATGATATAAACTATATCATCTAACACTCCACAAATCACATGAAGATATTTTCCGTTTACATTTGAACCAAGAATTAAACAACATGGCGTGGGAATGTCATCCGGCCTATCTTCAATAATCTCTCCATTATATATAGCGTTACGCACATCATCTCTCGTGATTCTACGTTCACGAAGTCTCTTCATTGCATGATCTCGCCATACTACATCGCCTTGTCTGACAAGTGCTCTTATCCTATCTATATCTAAGAAGCTTTCTTCATAATCCATTGACTTGATTTTCCTTTCCAATGGTCGTTGTAGTGCTATAATTATATCACCTTTACACCCATAATTACAGTGACTAACGCCTTAATCGTATCAGACATATCAGACTACCAACTTATAAAATTTCTTCATTCCTTGGACGAATGAAAGTCACAAATCCTATACGTCCGGGCAGTGTTTTTTAGTCCTTACAAAAAATAAAGAGTCCGCGAAAGCCGGATAAAATGGGCATTTCACGGACTCTGTGAAACTAAATATCAAGCGAAGTTATAGTAGGATACAAAGTACTCAACGGCATTATTGGGGAAGAATTCCTTCATTTCTCCGTATAATTGACCTGCCAGAGTCTTATTATGAGATATGATAAGAGTCGGCTTATTTAAGGCCGCAATGACATTAGCCATGGTAAATGTTTTACCCGATCCGGTGACACCTAAAAGCGTTTGGAACTGATTGCCTTCCTTGAAGCCTTTTACAAGTGCTTCTATTGCCTGCGGTTGGTCACCGGTAGGTTGATATTCTGAATGAAGTTTGAAATCCATAAATCATCCTTTGAAATGCCCAAAAACACTTCCTTTTTGGTATCTGGGGTATTTATAATACTATTTTTGCATTTCCCGTATATGGATGCTCCTTCGCATATTGTATCGCCTCACTATGAAGCTGTTCAGGATTCTTCTTATCGAAGTATTCCCTCTGCCATTTCGTATAATCAAACCGTTCACGCATTACGGTTGCAATAAAGCGTTCCGCATCCACTAAACCCATACTCTCTACAAGGCATTTCATTCCCTGATTTAATACTTCCATTGTGCTTGTATCCATTCCTATACATCCAGTAATTTGATAAAATCTACGGGGTTCATCAGGCTAACTTCATCACACTGATACTTCAAAAGCCTGTCGTCAGTCGTAAGAAAATAATCACACTTTGATAGTATCGCGCACGCCACATGACAAGCATCTTTATACTTTACACCTGTATTCTCAATCTCTCGTGCTTTTTCATTCACCTTATCATCCATGTTTTCTGAAACATGAATAGTGACATACCTATCTTGAAAATCCCGTATATTCATCCTTCGTATTTCATAGGGATTTTCATTATTTTCATAAAAACCCATGTAAGAAGTCGCTAGTTCAATTTTGCCTCCCTTTATTTCATTTTGTACCTCAACTTTTGCCTGACTTTCGAGGGAAATCCTTAGCTGCGACTGATCATCATAAGGTCGATTATAACAGCAATTATCCAAATATACTCTCACGTCCTGTCACCTGCCTTCCTTCAACCCACAGCCCTCCTGAACAACTTGATCTCCGGTGCTTTTTGTGGAACGATAACAATTTTATAGTTCCCATTATCCCGAAGCTCTTCACAGAGCATCTCAAGTTCGAACCAGTCTGCTCCGCTTTCGCCCTCAGCTATCAGTTCAGATTTATCAAAGTCAAATATTGCTACCTTACCCTGATTTTCAGTCGAGGATTTATACTCTTTAACAGGAATAACGATTCTTTCATCAAACCTTTTGATCACAATATCATCCTCCCTTCAATCACCATACTATTGACACCATTATAATACCATTTTAAGCCCTGTCTTTCAATGCAAATAGCGCCTTGGGAGCCTTCCATCTCAACGATTTAAGACCCTGCCAATAAATAAATATCCCCGCAGCCATAAGACTGCGGGGACTTAAATACTCTATATTACTTACCTTTTGAAACCTTGATCGTTACCGTCTTGGTGACTCCTCCCGGATAGGTGAGAGTTGCCTTGACTGAACCGCTGCTTCCGTTAAGTTTCTTGATGAGTATGCGGCTTTGATCTTCCGGATCAACCTCGGCCACAACACTCTTCGGGTCAAGCTTCACGCTGACCGGAGTTATCATCTGCGTATGCTTTGCGCTGTCCTTATAGTTACTTAAGATATTAGCGGTTCCTATGACTGTCATTCCATCTGCATTCTCGGCAATCGCCTTGGGAATGACAACCTTTGCAGCCTTAACCGTAGGCGTTGTCTTCTTAGCAGAGACGTTCTTTACAAGCATCGTTACATCAACCTGGTTACCGCCCGCGCTGCTGTCAGTCACCGTGAGGGTAAAGGTCATATCTCCTATCTTAAGATTTGATGCCTTCATCTCCTCTGCGCCTGTGTATGTAACTTCGATATTTCCGTTATTCATCACGGCTTCAAACGATGAAGCAGGTATCGATGTACCACCCTTCTTAGGCTCTACCTTGCTCACAGCTACGTTTATTATCGTACCGCTTAACTCCTTAAGAGCTGGTTCGATGATCATCGGCTTCTGTGTCACAACATCATACTTCTGCTTGATCTTACCGGTAGCGGTGTAGGCCTTTTCGGTAACCCTTACCTTGACTGATATCTTGGCTGTACCGGCCTTAAGTTTTACCGTATAGCTCCCCTTGCCGATCCCGCTCCTTCCAAGCGATACCGTGAGCGTTCCGTTACCGATGCTTACAAGGTTCTCTTCACCCTTTTTACCGGTTTCAACGGATACCGTCGCAGCCGTTGCAGCCTCACCGTTTAAAGAAAGCGGGAAAGTAAAGCTCTGCTCCGGAGCTTTTTTACTCAGGGTTACTTCCTTTAATCCGCCCATGTCAAGTTCGAGCACATCCTTATCAGCCTTGACCTCGGAAATCGTGTAATTAAGCTGAACCGGATCCTTATCATTCCACCCGGGTTTACTGATCACAAGCTTATTCGAAGCCTTGGCGCTTGCCTTTATGGATACCTGACCGTCATTGCCTGTTGTAACGGTATTGTTTCCATAGGTGACCGTTGCTCCAGTCAGATCATACGGCACGTAGTTCCCGTTCTCCGTCTGAACAAGTACTGTTGTATTAAGTGTCGTTTCAATACCCTTCTTAACCGTTCCCTTTGTACTTGACAGCTTGAGCACGGGTTTATCATATGTAAAAGGTAATGTATACGAAACTGCGCCTTCATCACCCAGGTCAAAATCAAATACATTGGTGCCTGCGGCCTTCTTGCGGTCTGCTCCTTCCTTAAGGGAAACGGTTATCTTATCCTTTGAAAGCACCGAATTAAAGTACTTGGCCGAACTCTTATTACTGTTTGTCACCTCATTCTTGGACGTTACACCATTTACCGTATATACATGGGCGCTTCCGTCCTCAAAGAGATTCCAGGCTTCCATGCTTTCTATGACATACCATTTTGATGTGACTCCGGTAAAGTTATTCGTACCCCTTGCCGTTACCTTATAGCTGCCGACATCTTTTGAGTTCTCATCAGACCATTCAAGAGTATAGTCACCAATCTCAACCAAAAGACGCCCGGCATAAACCGATATTATCCTCGGCTTATGAACGCTTCCGTCATAGATAAACGATCTTTCTGAAAGAACTATGCTTGTAATCGGTGCACGTTCAATAGACCAGGGAATCGTCTTTTGAGCTTTGCTGCCGTCTCTCCATACAAATCCCTCTTCAAGAGTGGCTGTAGCGATATAATTTCCCGCACTCTCTCCGGTATTATTCCAAAGTGTATAGCCTGTTCCCGGCTCCACGCCGGTCTGTTTAGTTCCATTATACACAAGTGCTTTGGCTGTGGGAACATCTGCTATACCATCTGAAATCTCATATGTTGCGGTTGCAGTGCCGGCGAAGTTATTAGTCGTTGCGGTTGCTTCCACCGTATAGAACCCGACATCCTTTGAATTCTCATTTGACCAGGACAGCGAATAGTCCGCAGAAGGAACCTTAAGCTCTCCGGCATTGACAGAGTTTACCTCCGGTTTATGCACATTTCCGTCATAGAAGTATAGTGATTTTGACAAAGTCACATATGATAGCTCCGCCGGTGCGATCGACCAGCTGATCTCCTTATCAGTGGTGGTGCCATCCGTCCAAGTGTATCCCGGGTCAAGTGTAGCTATCGCCTTATAGTCACCCGCATCTGTCGCTGTATTACCTTTAATGGTATAACCCTTGCCTGCATCCACACCGGTCTGTTCCTTACCGGTATATTCAAGGTCGGTTTTGGCTGTTGGCGGAGTGACTTCAGTTGTTATTGCATATGTTGCTGTTACAGTTCCTGTAAGGTTACCAAATCCCTTTACCGTAATCGTATAAACCCCGACCTCTTTTGAGTTCTTATCTGACCACTCCACCGTATAATCATTCGTAGCAACAAGAAGATCTTTGGTACCTATTTCCTTTATCGATGGTACATGAACATCTCCATCATAGACAAACGATGTTTCTGTCAAAGTCAGTACTATAATCTCTGCGGGTTCTATGGACCA
>JAFSZZ010000134.1 GCA_017458765.1 Lachnospiraceae bacterium
GATGACCTCATGATGGTGACAGTCAAGAGAAAGGGAAGGATGGAATATGTTGAGCTGTCCTATGAGATAACTCTTGGGAAGCTGAGCAACTGACAGTGATGTCATGCGAAGCATTTTGAGCCTGTTCTGAATAGTTACAAAAATATCACTACAGAAGTAGAACTTATGAAGTATATATAGCAGTTAAGGGAAGGCGATAATAAAAATGACGTTTATCTTATAAAGCATAAACAGTCGGCAGTGACCAAGAACGGCAAGCCCTATGAGAACGTGATATTACAGGACAAGACCGGAACCATTGATGCCAAGATATGGGATGTGGGTTCCATGGGGATCGAGGATTTTGATATACTTGATTACTGCATGGTGGGCGGTTCTGTTACAAGCTTCAACGGTCAGCTTCAGGTAAATATCAAGCGAATACGGAAGGTGTCGGAGGGTGAGTATGTTCCTGCGGACTACCTGCCTGTTTCATCTTATGATATAGATGAGATGTATGGAGAATTGCTGGGATATATAAAGAGACTTAAATCGGACCATTTAAAGAAGCTGTGTGAGGCATTTTTTGTGGAAGATGAGGATTTCGCCGCATCCTTTAAGAAGTCTTCGGCAGCCAAGAGTGTTCACCATGGATTTGTGGGCGGCCTGCTTGAACATACATTGAGTGTTGTGAAGCTGTGTGATTTTTATTCGACAAGATATCCTGTGCTTAACAGGGACCTTCTGATAAGCGCCGCAATGCTGCATGATATTGCAAAGACCAGGGAACTGTCACCATTTCCCCAGAATGACTATACAGATGACGGGCAGTTATTGGGGCATATAGTCATGGGCTGTGAGATGGTGGGCGAGAAGATAAAGGGCATAGAGGGATTTCCCCACAAGCTTGAGGCTGAGATCAAGCACTGTATCCTCGCACATCACGGAGAGTATGAGTTCGGATCGCCCAAGAAGCCGGCACTTGTAGAGGCACTGGCCCTTAATATGGCAGACAACCTGGATGCTAAGATGGAGACCCTTAAAGAGCTGTTTGATTCGACTGCGGAAACGGGGTGGCTTGGCTTTAACAGGCTTATTGATTCGAATGTCAGGAAGACAGGAAGCTTTATTGTATGAGCATCGATCCTGTCATATGAGAATGAGAAGGTTAAAAGTATTGATGCAGGGAGCAGGATAAGCCTTATGAATGAAAACAGGGAAGCGATCCGGTATAAGAAGAATGATACAGTCAAGCTTGAAATAACGGACCTGACAGCAGAGGGCATGGGCGTCGGTAAGATTGACGGCTATGCCCTTTTTGTTAAAGATGCTGTTGTGGGTGATGTGCTCGATGCGCGCATAGTCAAAACCAAAAAAAATTACGGGTATGCACGTATCGAAAGGATAGTCAGTCCTTCGGCCATGCGTATTCCGGCAAGATGTATACTTGCAAGAAGATGCGGCGGCTGTCAGATACAGGAGATGGATCCTAAAGGTCAGCTTGATTTTAAACAGAATAAGGTAAGGAACAATCTTATAAGGATAGGCGGATTTGATCCGGCGTTTATTGATGAGGTGATGGAGCCGATTATCGGTATGGAGGATCCGTGGAGATACAGGAACAAGGCACAATACCCCATTGGTACGGACAAGGACGGGAATCCGGTTGCGGGATTCTACGCGGGAAGGACTCACAGCATAATCCCGTGTACGGACTGTGCTCTGGCACCTTCGGAAAACAGTACGATACTGGGTATTATGCTTGAGCATATGCGAAGGCATGATATCCTGCCCTATGATGAAAGGGATGGCAGCGGCACGGTGCGTCATGTGATGATTAGGAAGGGTTTTGCGACCGGTGAGATAATGGTGTGCCTTGTTATTAAGCAGGCGGA
>JAFSZZ010000135.1 GCA_017458765.1 Lachnospiraceae bacterium
GCTCCCTCCCCTGCTTATCTTATGGTTCTGGCAGAATACGCAGCCCATATTACAGCCTGTGAAAAATATCGCTCCGGCACCGCTTATTCCACAAATGCATGGCTCCTCCCAAAAATGCAAGCCGGCTCTTGCGATCTTTATCCTGGCTTTGCCACCGCAATATCCGGCTTTTACATATCGGTTTACTCCACACCTTCTGGGACAGAGTGTACATTCTTCATATTCCTTAAATCTGTCATTTCCTGTCATGACGCTTATTTTTCCATCAATGATCCCGTTTTAAAAAGGTTTTATGCCAAACAGTCTGCATCCGCAGCCCTATCCGAGTTTCCCGCGAAGATATTTAAGCAGGTTATCCTTCGTGGTCGATTTGAGGATATAACCGTCCGGTTTTAATGACATTACACGCTCTACCGCTTCCTTGGTCCCTATTCCCGTCAGGAAAACGATCGGGATCTTTGCGGTAGACGGTTCCTGCCGTAACATCTGCAGCACCTGCGGTCCGTCTACGACCGGCATTTCATAATCTAGCAGGATAAGGTTTACCTGATGCTTAAGAAGGAAGGTTATCGCCTGCATCCCGGCAGTCACGATATCTGTCTGATACTTATCCTTTATCCATTCCCTTATCATCTTGGCATACGAAGGATCGTCATCCACTATAAGTACCCTCTTTTTTTCGCCCTGCTCACCCGGACCCAAAATGACATTTTCTATCGCAGGGCCCAATACATCCATCTCGATGGGTCTGTTGAGCCATATGTAATCCCCTATTGCCGGCTTCTTAAGTAACAGATCGGTACGGTCTTTGGTCTCTCCGATAAGGATCATGCTCTTTCCGCTGCTGTTTACCTTATCACAGACGAAGGACAGTCTCTCAAGCATCTCCAGGTTACCCTGTACATTGCTTGGCAGATACAAAAGGAACAGATCGGTAGTACTCGCCATATCCCTTATCTTTTCAAAATTCTCCGACAATATCGAGACCCTGTAGCCTGAATCGGTCAGTTTTCTTTCAATACCCTTTACAACAACACTGTATTGGAGTACTACGATGACTATGCTCCTGCCTGTTTCACTCATCTATAAAAATCCTCCTGAAAATTAATCAACACCCTTTAATACAGCCGCCTGTGCTTCTCTCTGTATATCCTCATCATAGGAAAGCATGGGTGTTATATCCTTCCCCTTTATCCTTCTGTCAGTATAGTTTCGGGTAAGCTTTATTATCAAAGGTATATGTACTATAAGCCCGATAAGGTTGGGGATCATCATAAGACCGTTGAAAGTATCCGAAATATCCCATGCAAGATTGGACTCCATCACCGCTCCGAAAACTATCAGTCCTATAAAAACAAAACGATATACCCTGCCGAATACAACACCGAGCAGATACTCCGTAACCTTGGCTCCGTAATAGGACCATCCAAGGACTGTCGTAAAGGCAAACAATGTGATCGACAGCACTACAAACAATTCGCCCGGCCTGCCCATGGAAGCGCCGAATGCCTTGGCAACAAGCGTTGCATCATCAACGCCTTCCTTAACGAGCCCCGTATTCAGATCGATAGCTCCCGAACTTAAAACAACAAGGGCCGTTAAAGTACAGATGACCATTGTATCCAGGAATACCTCTGTGATACCCCACATTCCCTGACGTACGGGTTCCCTTACACACGAGTTGGAATGGACCATGACCGACGATCCGAGTCCTGCCTCGTTGGAGAAGACTCCCCTCTTACATCCGTTCTTTATCGTATTGAATGCTAACTGGACAGCTGTTCCCGCAGCTCCTCCCTTTACCGCATCGGGTCCCAGAGCAAATCTGATCATCGCCGAGAAACACTCCGGTATCTTAGAGATGTGGAGCATGATCATAACAAGACATCCCAATATATACATTATCGACATGAACGGGATCAGTTTCTCCGATACGGCAGCCAGCCGTCTGAACCCGCCGAGTATTATGATCGCAGCGATCATCATCAGCACTATCCCTATGAACCAGTTGGCCTTCGGTGCCCCGAAGATCATCTCATGCTCCATATCAGACAGAAAAGCCGAGTCAAAATTGAGTGTTATCTTGTTTATCTGCCCCATATTACCGATCCCGAAGGATGCAAGTACGGTAAAGATACAGAACAGTACTCCCAGGAACTTTCCGAGCTTTTTGCAGTTCTTTATCGATCCGAGTCCGTCCTCTAAGTAATACATCGGTCCACCTGACCATGCACCCTCTGCGTTGCGGCGTCTGTAATACATGCCAAGGACATTTTCGGAATACTTGACCATCATCCCGAGAAATGCCGCAACCCACATCCACAGGACCGCTCCGGGTCCGCCAACACATATGGCAGTAGATACTCCGGCTATGTTTCCCGTTCCGATCGTTGCACAAAGCGCCGTACAAAAAGCACGGAACTGGGACAGAGCGCCTGCATCATTGATGATGCGTCCCTCATTTCTCATCACTCCAAAGGTTTTTCCGAACCAATGCCTAAGATGCGTGATCTGGAAAAAACCGGTGATAACGGTACAGATAAGTCCCGTTCCAAGCAGCAGGGCGATACCGAAGGTACCCCATGCAAATCCGTTTACCGAATCATTGATCTTAATGATCGTTTCCATGTTTATCATCCTAATATTTCACAATAAACCAGTGTCTGGTTCAAAAGCTGATAAGCCACTTCTCCGAAGGTGACCGGTCCCGTGTAAGGCGGGATCTTATGGCCGTAAAGATTACCATACTGATAGTTGAGTATGCAGTTACAGGAAAATACAGGGTTCACAGCTCCTGTTTCATTTATCTTTTTCTCAAACTCCTTAGCATAATCATCCACTTTTACGGCAAACCGGTAATCCACATTTCTGAACACGGGCGCATAGAAGCTTACCGTATCATCTCCCACTCCCTTTATGGATGTATTGATATAAGAGCCGTTGTAATCCGCCACAAGCGGCATCTTGGTATCTATCCCTTTTTTCTCTATATACCGGGCAAAATTTACCTCCTGACCGTTAACCGTGCATTTTGATACGCTTAATTCGTTATTGTAAAAACGGATGACCGGATCTGTCTTATCATCGGTAAATATATTTATCATATTTATCATCGCAGTCTTATTCTCAGGCAGTTTTATATACATTGCCACTGCCCTGTCGGAATATGACTCTCCGCTCGTTCCGTCATAAACCTTCGCTTCTCCGTCTCCGCTCAGATCAAACCCCGAGATCCAGCCTACAGTGGGATGCATGAGAAGTTCCTCGACTTCGGGAGCTTCCTTTGCATATTTTGCCGCAACCCTGGACCCGTATGGCATGATAAGGATCGTAAGCCCGTTTTCATAGCATTCCTCAACTACCTGAAATATATTATATTTTCCGTACGTCTTAACGTTTGTATCCTCGGCAAAATCGATCTCATTTACAAAAAGCCTGTCCTTCGTTAATAAACCGCCATCATCACTCATAATATAAGGAGTTGTACCCCCTATCCATTTTCCTTTGGGAAGTTTTTCAAGCAGCGTTTCATCCGCTGCTATATGCAGTGTCTTTCCTTCTTCTATCAGTTTTACGGTGTCATCCAATGTAATAAGCATTTTTATACCTCCTCTTCCATGTCTGCTTCCCTATGCCTGTCAGAGCGCAACTATATTAGCCAGATCAACCTTCGCAACTATAGGATATTTTGCCAGAAAACCTTCCAGTTCGCCGATACATGCCTCGATGCATGCAGGATCGCTCTTCAGTCTTTTCTGAAGTTTGGCTATCATCATATTAAAAGCCAGATTTGATGACGTATACTTGAGTTCACCCTTGAGTATCCTGATCATCTTTTCCTGAACAACCGCATCCATTACATCCCCTCCTTCCTTAGTCTCTCATTACCCGTTTATCCAAGTATATTAAGCATTCCCTCATAATCAAGCATCTCGGCCTTTTCACGGACAAGAGCAAATTTCTCTTTTTCCGCATCAGGTATCGAATATTCACCGATCTCCTTCATGATATCCTCTATCATATCACAATCCATGGATTCTGCCGCATTTTTAAGCTCATCATAAATGCTCTCCATCAGGAACTCATCCGCAACGGGTTTATCCGCATTATCTCCCGAAACCCCTTCCTCAAATGCAGGGGCAAGTTCCTCACTTAACTTAAGATAATCTTCCATTACGGAAGCATGATTCTCCTCGATATACTGTACATCTCCCTCTTTTCCCGCCATTTCAAGCTTCTCACAGCGCTCTCCCAGTTCCATGGCACCGACGAGCCTTGCCGAACTTTTAAGCGCGTGTATCTTGATCGTGTAATTACCCCAGTCTTTTGAAGAATAACTGTTTTCAAGTTCCGCATGCTTATCCGGTATGGAATCGTAAAAAATCTTAAGCACGGTCTTAAGAGCATCCTCTGAACCGCTGTTCTGCAATGCCGACTCTGTATCTAAACACGTGATCCTGCCAAGCCATTCATCCTTAACGGGGGTTTCTTCCTCTACGGGATCATCGTTATCCCCGGATCCCTCATAAAGTTCAGTTTCCGTGATATCTTCCGCGTTATCTTCGACATCATTGATGCTGTCTTCGTCTTCCTGATCACTTTCTTCATCCATTGCCTCTACATCGATGGTCTCTTCATCGATAAAGGATGCTATATTATAAGACTTGTTGGACTTAAGAAAATACAATATTCCGAAAGATCCCGGCCCGCAGTTCGAAGATATGGCCGCAGAAGCCTGCTTGAAGATCACATGTTCAAAATAAGCCGTTTTCTTGATCTCTTCCTTGATCCATGCAAGTGTATCGGAAGGTATATCCACATAAGTTACAAATACGAGATCGGGATCGGGGATCACATCCGGAGGAAGTGCTCTTTTTATATAACTCCGGTATGCACTTTTAGTACTGCCCAGCCATATGCCTCCTACCCCGGCTTTATCTTCCTTGATACGTAATGCCGGATGGAGGTTCAGCGATCCTGCGATCTTATTCAGCCTTTTGCTAAAAAGTCCCTTCTTAGCCATATAATCGGTTGTATTGATAATAAAACTGCACCTTAATCTGTGCTTTATCTCCTCAAGTTCCGAAACGATATCCTGAACCGGCAGTCCCTGCTGCATAAGCTTTTGTGCGATAAGTACGAGTATACCTGTGGCGCTCGAAATGCACTCCGAATTTATGACGGTTACATTATCGAAGGCTTTTGCCGCTTCCGACGCTATCTTATAGTCCTCACTCATACTTGTCGTTATTGAGATATGAATGATATTGTGTGCTCTCTTCAGTGTTTCCGCGAAA
>JAFSZZ010000136.1 GCA_017458765.1 Lachnospiraceae bacterium
CTTTTTGGGCATCAAGGATACGACCGCCACGAGGACCAGGCTCGCATATGCATATGATCTTAGGCTGTTTTTTGAATTCCTGCATGAGAATAACCCATATTGCAGCAAAAAACAGATAACGGATCTTGATATAGAGATTCTAGATATGATAAAGCCGATAGATATCACGGAATACATGGATTATCTGTCCTATTATGTAAGGGACGGCGAGGAATTCACCAATGACGAACGCGGCAAGCAGAGGAAACTTGCCTCACTAAGAAGCATGTACAACTACTTCTATCGTTCCGAGATGATCGAAAAAAACCCGGCATCACTTGTGGCAATGCCAAAGCTCCATGAAAAAGAGATAATACGTCTTGACATAGATGAGGTCGCCAAACTCCTTGATAATGTCGAAAGCGGAGAGAATCTGACCAAAAAGCAGCTGTCATACCACGAAAAAACAAGGGTTCGCGATCTGGCTCTCATGACACTGCTTCTTGGTACCGGGATCCGTGTCTCTGAGTGTGTGGGGCTTGACATACAGGATGTTGATTTTAATAATAACGGGCTGCTGATAAAGCGTAAGGGCGGATACGAACAGATAGTTTACTTCGGTGAAGAAGTCGAAACCGTTCTTCATGAATATATTGATGAAAGGTCTCATATGATACCTTCTCCCGGACATGAAAATGCCCTTTTCCTGTCCATGCAGAACAGACGCATTTCGGTCCGTTCGGTAGAGGTACTTGTGAAAAAATATGCCCAGACTGTAACAACACTTAAAAAGATAACTCCTCATAAATTGAGGAGTACATACGGTACCAACCTTTATAATGAGACCGGTGATATCTATCTTGTTGCAGATGTCTTGGGACATAAAGATGTAAATACCACCAAAAAGCACTATGCCGCTCAGGATCAGAACCGCTTAAGGCTTGCGGCAAATGCTGTCAGGCTGCGTGAAAACAAATAACCGGTAAACAGCCGGTTTATATAAAAAATTTAAACTAATCATATGTTACTTGCATATGAAATAACTCAAGAAAGGAAAAATTAAATGGAAAAAACGATCATCGAAAAAGGACCAATAACCGACGTATTACTTGAAAACATGGACCGCTTCTGGCGTGCGGCCAACTATCTCTCGGCAGGACAGCTCTATCTTTTGGAGAATCCACTTCTCAAAAAACCTCTGACCGCCGATATGGTCAAGAAAAAGATAGTCGGACACTGGGGCACGGTTCCCGGACAGAACTTCATATTTGTACACTGCAACCGCGCAATAAAACGTTATGACCTTAATATGATACTTCTCTCGGGTCCCGGACACGGCGGCAACTTCTTTATAGCCAATGATTATCTTGACGGATCCTACAGTGAGATATATCCAAATATATCACGTGATGTTGAAGGAATGCAGAAACTGTTCAAGCAGTTCTCATTTCCGGGCGGTGTTCCCAGTCATTGCGCACCCGAAACTCCCGGATCGATACATGAAGGAGGAGAACTGGGATATTCAATAGCTCACGGATGCGGTGCCATCTTCGATAATCCCGATCTTATCGCCACAGTCGTAGTGGGTGACGGAGAAGCAGAGACGGGTCCTCTTGCTACTTCATGGCAGTGTAATAAGTTTATAAATCCTGTCGGAGACGGTGCTGTTCTTCCTATCCTGCATCTGAACGGATACAAGATAGCCAATCCCACAATATTCGGCCGCTTATCAAAACAGGAACTTATCGATTTCTTCCATGGTAACGGCTGGGAGCCTCATTTCGTTGAAGGTGAAGAGCCCATGGATATGCATCGAAAGATGGCTGAAGCCATGGATACCGTCATTGAGAAAATAAAGGAGATACAGGAGCATGCCCGTTCGGCAAATGATGCTACCCGTCCCGTATGGCCTATGATCGTACTGCGCACACCCAAGGGCTGGACAGGTCCGAAGGTTGTTGACGGAAATCGCATAGAAGGTAATTTCCTGGCTCATCAGGTACCTGTAATGATGGATAAGCCTGAACATCTTCAGATCCTCTCGGATTGGCTTCACAGTTATAAGCCCGAAGAACTCTTTGATGATAACGGCCGTCTTCTTCCCGAGATCGAAGCCCTGGCTCCCGAAGGTGATGCAAGACTTGGCATGAACCCTCATGCAAACGGCGGTAAGCTTCTTCGTGACTTACGTCTGCCCGACTTCAGGGATTATGCATTTAAAACCGGCGATCACGGCTCAAAGGAGAGCCAGGATACCGCAAACCTTTCAAATTATATCAGGGATATATTTAAACTCAATGCAGATGCAAAGAACTTCCGTATATTCTCACCGGATGAAAATAATTCCAATCGTTTCTCATCCGTATTTGAGGTGGAAAACCGTGACTGGAACGCCGATCAGAGTGAGATGGATGATCATCTCTCACGTTTCGGACGTGTCATGGATTCCATGCTTTCGGAGCATATGTGCGAAGGCTGGCTTGAAGGTTATCTGCTGACAGGCCGTCATGGTTTCTTCCATACTTATGAAGCATTCTCAAGGATCATAGATTCAATGGGCGCACAGCATGCAAAGTGGCTCAAGGTATGTAATCAGCTGCCCTGGAGGGAAGAGATCGCATCCCTTAACCTCCTCATGTGTTCTACCGTATGGCAGCAGGATCATAACGGGTTTACACATCAGGATCCGGGATTTATGGATCATATAGCAAATAAGAATGCTGATGTAGTCCGTATATATCTTCCCGCTGATACAAACTGTTTGCTTTCAACAATGGATCATTGCCTTAAAAGCCGGAATTATGTGAATGTTATCATAGCATCGAAGCATCCACGCCCGCAGTGGCTGTCAATGCCCGAGGCAGTAAAACATTGTACACAGGGTATCAGCATCTGGGATTGGGCTTCAAACGATCAGGGACAGGAGCCTGATATTGTATTTGCAAGCGCAGGTGAAACTCCGACTCTGGAAGCATTGGCAGCAGTTTCAATACTCAGGAAAGAAATACCGGATATTAAGATCCGTTTCATTAATGTCATAGATCTGTTTAAGCTCGTTCCCCAGAACGAACATCCTCACGGCTTATCAGACGCCGAATATGACATGCTCTTTACTGTGAACAAGCCTGTTATCTTCAACTTCCACGGTTATGCAACACTTGTACATGAACTTACATACCGCCGTCATAATAACCGTCTCATGCATGTACGCGGTTATAAGGAAGAAGGCACTATAACAACTGCCTTCGATGTACGCGTACAGAACGACATAGACCGTTTCCACCTTGTACAGGATGCTCTTAAGTTCCTTCCTCAGCTTGGCAACAGAGGTGCCTACCTCTATCAGAAGATGAGCGATAAGCTGGTTGAGCATAAACAGTATATAAGTGATTACGGCGTTGACCTTCCTGAGATAGTTGAATGGAAGTGGGAGGACCTTCACTGAACAATATGAAATGATCATAGATATTTCTACACAAAGGGCGCATCTTCGAGGGGATCGGATGCGCCCCGAGTGTGGAACAATATATAGGAACTGCCGATATAAAGGGGATCAAAAACTAATCGGCCGGATCCTCAATATAATATGGAACTATCAGATAATTCCCCGCTATAAGCTTCTCTTCATCATCCAAATGGTTTATCATTGACACTTCATGCATATATGAAAACCTGTCCCTCCATTCCGGAGAATAATACTTATCAGTTATAGAGGTTAATGTGTCACCCCCGTATATTACTATGCTTTTAAATACTTTTATCCTGGCACTTCCTTCATCTGTCTGCTTGGCAAACGTAAATCTGGTGCTTATCAACGTAATTAGTACAAACGTTACCGCAACAAGGACTATGAAGAGGGAAGCTTTCTGTTTCCTTACTTCTATCCTTCTGTTTTTCAAAATGTATTCATTGTATTCTCTTCGTTCGATATATTGATAATTCATGCCCCTTACCTCCCCATCGAACATTCGTTGCGAACGTTCGTTCTGAATGTATTATACGAACATTTTTTCGATATGTCAATAACAAAAGCATAATAAATCGAACAAATTTTCATTCGAGCCTGATACTACTTTATCAAACCGGAATCCGGGTGACAAAAAGGACAACCCGTGTAATACGCGGGTTGTCCAAATATTTCCGGCAGATGGATGGTTACCGTCAGTCCCAGAGATCCTTATCGTACTTTAATATCCTGCCAGACTCGGCATCGATGTCAAATTCGTATTCAACACCGTTTTCCACGAATTCGATCTCATACTTGTATATACCGTCATCAAAATCCAGCTCATTCTTTTTTAACCTTACGCTGCCCTTTTTCTTGTTGGCATGCTTTAAAGCTCTTTCGAAAGCTTCCTCCGGTGTTATCTGACCGCCTGCTACCTTATCAAGTTCTTCAATGTTAAGATTCCTTTTGTTCTCGTTCATATTATTATCCTCCATACATATAGTTTATAACCGTTACTCTAAACAGCTGTCATTTCTTTCTGTTTATATACAGATAATATACTATGAACCGTCATAAAAACGTCACACCGGTCAAACAGATCATTGAACAAATTTTCTGAATATATCATCGATAAGCGCACCCTGATATATCGCATTCTTCGACCTTATCTTAAATGTAAGTGTCTTGGTTCCCGCGTATTCACCTACACCCTTTACGGTAACCTTGGCGGTTCCCTTCTTAATGTTGTTTGTATAGCCGATAACCTCGAAATCATCTTTATAGTACAGATACGAAGGAGCATTCTTATTTCCTGTATACAGCAGCTTTTGAAGGTCGTTTCTGCTTAAGGTCACATCCCTGCCGGTGTATTCCTGGACGTTTATCTGACGTATAAGCTTTGCACTTGCAATATTGGCACTCTTATCCATAAGACGGAAGGTTACATTATTTGTTCCGGTATAATAACTTCCTGTTCCCTTCACTTTGACTTTAACGGTAACTCCGGTCTCGCCGGTACCTGTGATCTCAGGTGTTCCTTCAATTGCAAAATCCTTGCTTCCAAGCTTCTTGCCGTCGGTATCCGTGATATTGATCTTAGTCTTCTTATATTCTCCGTTAACGTATACCGTCTTGGTTATGAACAGATCATCAGCCGATATCTTAAGAGTACTTATATTCTTCCTCGTGATCTCAAAATTAAGCGTCATTGTACCCTTATACTTACCCTTGCCCTTGATGATGATCTGCGGTGCTATACTCTTGCCTCTGTTATTGACCGCATTTTCGGATGCTATTGCCTTGTTGTTCTTATAGCTTACGGTATAATCCTTTCCGGCTACAAGCGTCACATCGCGGTCCTTGACTGTTACTTCGGGCTTGGCGCCTGTCTTTACATAAGAAGCAGATCTCTCGTAGTCGTAACTGAAGTCACCACCCTTTAAGTTGGTAAGTACACGCCCATTCGTGATCCGGAAGGTGACAAGCTTTGTTCCGACATAATGGTTCTTGTTGCCCTGCTTTGCCTTGAATATAACGGTTGCTGTTCCGGGTTCAATGTTATTATAGACCTGACTTATCTCATAATCAGTTCCGAAAGTAAGCGTTTTACCGCCCGTCTTAAACTTCGTGATCGCTGAAGCTTCGGGCGTTATGGGCTTACCGGTGTAAACATATGGCTTTATGGTTACACTTGCCTTGTCAAGCATCAGATTCTTATCGTTTACCACAACCAAATTGGAACTAACGGCATCCTTATAATTCGGATCCTTCGCCGATACATAGACAACATAGTTCCCTGATGTTGTAACAGCCGCATTATAGCTAATGGTAAAGAATTTCTTGTTGATCTGCTTGCCTGTATCCTTCCATACGATAAGCGGAACGGGCTTCTGTTCCCTGTTCTTACTGAGGGCTGCGACACTCATATCTTGTACCGTTATCTTTTCTCCAAGCGGAGCCGGTACGATATTGAACTCAATGCTCTGAGTATCATTACCCTGATAGTTGCCCTTGAACCTTATCATTATCGTAGGAGCTATGCTCTTGCCGCTCTTATTCCTATCGCCGATCTTCCCGGCATTTTTATTATTCTTGTAGCTGACTGTGTAGTCGACCTTCTCCGTGAGCTTCCTGACACCGTCATATACATGAATCACCGGCTTTATAGCTGATCCGGTATATACATATTCCTTCGAAAGTCCGCCTACCCAGAGCTTACTGTCTACGGTCACCTTACCATCTTCATCAGTTGTAACAGTGCTTATATTGGCATCGGAAACCGTAACGGTACCCTTGTTTTTATCGGCTGTGACATTGGCACTCTCTGTATCCTTGCCGAAATCATCCTGATCCTTTTCATCGACACCTGCATCTGCATTTTTGAATTTCCACTTTGCATGAAGGGTGATATCCGTGCCCTCTACTATTGAGTCGACATATTGGAAGGCTTCAGTATATCCACTGTCCTTAAACCAGCCTTCGAATTCATACCCCGGTTTTGTCGGTTTATCTTCTATCACATCACCGTAGATAAGACCGCTCACAGGCTCAAACTTACTGCCGCCGTATGTATAGAACTTTGCAGTTACGGTTCTGTCTTCCCTTATGGCAAACGGGAAATCAGCAGAGGGATTAAGACGTTCGTTTCCTGCATAGCGCACCAGATAATCTCCGGCAGGCAGGTAATCAACAGAAAATATCGCCCGCTTATACTCTGTTTGATCCGCTCTTCTTATTTCCATTGAGTTATGGTTGGCATCAAAGGGAACGAGACCTATCACGTAACCACCGTAACCCACGAGACCGCTCATAGTCTCTATATCCTTGGGAACAGCCTGCTCACCCTTAACGACCATGATCTGCTTTGTGCCATATACATCATTATCTGTTCCCGGTATATCTACGTAATAATGCATTTTGACCTCATTATCACTGATACCGCCGTACTTGGGTGCTATTGTGGTTCCCTTTTCCTTATAATTTTCGGGCGTCAGTGCATCGGACGATAAGCTGTAATAAACCACAGCCTTTTTGCTCTCATCCACGTTGTTATTATAAGTTACATTTACACTCACCGAGTGGCTTAAATTGGTCGCAGTGTCATAGGCTGTAAGCACGGACTGTGCACTGATATCCTTGATCTCATTCATTGATGCAAGCATGGTATATGTTCCGGGATAGACCTGAACTTTATAGTTTTTATCATCGCCATTGTAATTAATTTGTATCGCATCTTCATATCTTTCTGCAGGTGATGAGGCGGTAACGGTAGTATTCGTTGAAATAACGATCGCATCCTCCTTAAGAAAACCATAGGAAACATAAGTCAGATCGTTAATAATCTCTCCTTGTATACTGACTTCATCATCCGCAGCAATGTATGCATTTCTCTTATCGATCGTAATACTAATTGGATCGCCATCTTTTATTTTTCCGTCATTCATAACAATCCGGTAGGTGACTTTATATTCGCCTGCATTCTTGGCTGTCGGGATAGTGTCTGTGAATTCTCCACTATCACCAAGCCTGTATTGAACCTTGCCGCCCCTTATGCTGCCGGGAGTTACAAGCTGCTGTTGTTTACCGTTATACACAAGGGCATTGTTCTCACCCGGTCCCTGCATTGCAGTAGGCTTAATAAGTCCAATTCCGTTTACCTTAACAACAGCGTAATCCCTCTTGTCCTGCGAAGAGAAGGAATAAACCGCATTGTAGTTCATGTCCGGAAGCCCCTTATCGGCATATGAATTTTTATTTGATATTGTTGTTTCTTCGTTTACTTTAACTTCATGTACACCAAGATCTTCTTCCGTATTCTCGCCATTTACCCACACAAGATATTTGGTTCCATTTATATTTCCTGTTTCCTTATTGGCAGTAATCTTCCATTCGACAGTATCCCCCGGTTCTCCATATAGCTTCTTAGTATCTTCTGATACTACAAGCGAATCCAAGGGCGCATAATCCCATACATTCGATGTGGATACAGTAGTCAGCGAAGCATTATAAACCTTCGTTTTTTTATTATCACTATTGTCGGCAAAACTACCGATATCTTTGTTGTATGCGTCAACTATAACACGCTCTATTATGCCATTAACGCTATTTGTAGCTCTTCCCATCGTATACAGGCTGTCTACCGACACGGTACCGTAATTGTTGAAGGTACCATCATTGGTTATGTACATCTTATTCCTGTACTTAACATCATTTCCGCTAACCAGATTATCTCCCGTACGACCGTTGTTTACGATATCCACCTGACCTGCCGTGATAAGACCTTCGTTATTTATTATTCCGGCCTTATCGTTGGTAAACCATGTAGTCTCGCCGTATCCCAAATCGATCCTCTGCTCGGTCATGGTCGGCTTGTCCGCAAACGGTGCAATGGGTATAACAATCTCATCGACTGCACACATATAGATCTTACCTTCAGTCTTATTGTTTACCTTGGCGGCATTATAGAAGAAGCCCGGAACCATAACGATATCACCGGTATTTTCTAAAACAGCGTTACCGTAGACCTTATCTTTATCATCTATACCGTTATAAAACGCTCCCGGATCCGTCTGTCCCTGGGTTATATCATCCTTCCAGGATAGCTGAATACCCTTATGATAAGTAAAGCTGCCCTTATCGGGATCATATGAGGTTATTTTGTCTTCATATTTTCCTGAATTCTTAATGGTGCCGTAGTTATACAGATAGCCGTTCATAAGAACGCAGCCTTTATTACTGAGCGTACCGCCCTCTCCTATGGTTAGCACGGCATTCTTAAAGTCCCTTACGGTTCCCGCCGCGTCAGCAGGGTTCTGGGGCTTACCCTCCTTGCCCTCAACACTTATGACGCCGTAATTCTCTATTGTACCGCCGTCCCTAACGGTGATCACACCGCTGTTATAGGTCGGCTTATCCGCCGAACCCGATGATACGGATGCGGCATCATATTCAACCTCAAGCTGTGCCTTCTCGGATATTATAAGGGTACTTCCCTCATCGGATATCTCCATGGTCGCATTATTGCCGACAGCAAGCTCGGCACCTGTCGTCTCAAACGAATCCGTGATCTCAAGCTTAGCACCGTCCTTCACCTTAAGGGCCGCGGCATTCGTATCCTTATGGTTTGCAAGCTGAATATCGAAGCTGTTTACATCAAGAATCGTATTTTTGCCCTGACCGTGAACCTCTATACTGTTAAGGAGCGGCGCTTCACATATCAGCATGATGGGCTTGCCATTATATCTGTCTGACTCCATGGCCTTTTTAAGAGACCAGTATTCATTTGTTCCATCTATCGGCTTGGGATTATCCTCACCTTTAACCATCATCTCAAGTTCAACATCGCTGCCCTTAATGGTATACTTTGAAATCTTCGCCCCCGATGCCTTGCTCTCGTCATAGTACTTATTGAGCATATAATCGGCCGCGGTGATCCCCTTGTCTACTTCTGCCTGAGGGATGGTTATCGGCTTGCCGTCTGACCTGTTGACAGCAGTTAACAGGCTTGAATTCCATTCGATCCCCGGGTTGTAATCATTTGTGTCATCAATATAAAAGCTTAGGGGGAAATCGGCTGTCGGCGACTTTGCATTCGTAGGCTGTGTCCCTGTGTCCGCCCCCTGAACCAGAGTACCCGACGACATGAAGATAACGTCTATGAATGAACACTCCGTAAAGTCTCCGTCCGCATCCCTTGTCTTAAGCTTGTTATCCGAAATATAAAATGAACCGGTCTGTGTGCCCATAGCATCCGAGAATAATAAGGAGCCCTCAGACACCGTCATTCCAGACTGTACCATCAGCGCCTTGTTATTGGACTGCTTGACATGAAGATACCTGCCGTTGTTGCCGCTTACGATATCGCTGACATCAACCCTTATGATAAGATATGTGCCGTCAAAGCCCGACATCTTCTTATGGGTCCCGGATCCGTTAAGATTGGCCTCCTCTATTATCTGATATCTGAATTTACTGTAAGGAGCATAAAGAACCGAATTATCGGATAACTTCTCATAATCAACAGGTCCTGTCTTCTCCTCATAGGGCACAGCAGCACCCATGATGATGGCCGGTGATTCCCTCGTAGGTTTAGTTACAAGCGTCACTTTGTCATTTAGGCTCGGTATCCCTATGGTCATGTTATCCATAACCTTATCTGCCGATAATGCCTTGACCGTATAGACGCCGGGATATTTCCTGCCATCTGTATTCCCGCTTAGAAGCTTGGCATCAAGAGTATACATAACGTTTGATGCTTCATTATCAGGAACACCCCCGGCCTCCGCATCCGAACCCTCATCAATCAGTTCTTCTTCCGTCAGTTCCCCGGCAAGCAGAACCTCATCATCTGAAAGAGAATCCTCAGATAACGAAATTAGCTCTTCCGCAAGCTGCTCCTCACTTATAAGCTCCTCTGTCAGTCCGCCCATGTCCGTCTCATCAGTAAGCTCATCCGCAGACCCTTCGTCTTCCAAAATGAGTCCTTCCTCTGCCACTGTATCCGTGTCCTGCAGCATTGTATCCATCCCTGTTTCTTCGCTAAGGGATGAGAGAACAACATTCCTATCCGCTTCAACCGCAGCCAAAACCGGAACTATCTGCCCAAACATAAGCGCCACCGTAAGTATAACGGCGGTATAGTGTTTTAAACCTCTCCTGAAAACTCCGTTCACGTTCATACAACCTCAAGTCTTAATATGTCAAAAGTAAATTGCGTTTAATTTTACCATGCTATCACTGTTAAGTTCAATACAAATTACATAATAAATGCTTTGTCACAATATTTAACCGGTATATCCAATGGCAATTGTTATACCCTTGAGCGGGTGCAACAAAAGACTCCCGGTTCAGTCAAACCGGGAGTCCTGAAATATCATGACGGTAACAAACCTGCTGATCGTATTTATGCCGGTCTGTACCAAACGCCTGTATTTTGCTTATGCTACGAGAAAGAACTTTATAAGGAATATGATCGACAAAACACAGGTGAGAGCCGATATATCCTCCTTCTTCCCGGTAAAAAGCTTAATAATAACATATGCTATGAGGGCAAGTCCTATGCCGTGTCCTATAGAACCTGAAACCGGCATTGCTATAAGCATGATGAATATCGGAACACACTGTGAGATATCATCAAACTTAACCTCCCTTAAGCCCTGCAGCATCAGGATACCTACATATATAAGTGCCGAAGATGTGGCAGCGGCCGGTATGATGGCTGCGATCGGTGCAAGGAACATGCACAGAAGGAACATCACGCCTGTCGTTATCGCAGTAAGACCTGTACGTCCTCCTGCTTCCACGCCCGAAGCCGATTCGATAAAGGTTGTTACAGTTGAAGTACCTGTACATGAACCCACCAGTGTACCTATGGCATCCGATGTGAGGGCTTCCTTCATTTCGGGCATATTACCGTCTTTGTCCAGCATTCCTGCCCTTGAAGCGGTTCCCACAAGAGTTCCTATGGTATCAAACATATCTATGATACAGAATGTAACAACAAGTGTTATTATTGTGAACCAGCCTATCTCAAATAAACCTCTGAAATTATATTTAAACAGTGTAGTTGATACCATGTCCGAGAAAGGCGGTACGAAAGATGCGCCATTTAAAGAAGCAAACGGATTCTGTCCAAGGAATACAGCATCCCCGATCCAATAAATAACAGATGCTACCAGCATTCCGAGGAGTACTGCTGCCTTTATGCCCTTATTTGCGAGAATGATTATCGCAAATAATCCAACAAACATTGTTATGACCGTAAGTACCATCATTCCGTAGCTTGCGCCCATGGAATCCTTAAGAAGTTTGGGAGTAAGACTTCCGAAAAAGTCAGACATTACATAATGAGGGGTTCCTGTCTCATCATAAACACCCACATTGGAGCCAAATCCAATGTTCATGAGCATAAGACCTATTGAAGGGGCAATGCCGAGCCTGATACCAAGAGGAATCGCCTGCACTATCTTTTCCCTTATGTTAAGTACCGACAGGATAAGAAATACAAAACCTTCTATTAAGATAATACACAGAGCAGCCTGAAATGATTCAACATAAGTAGATCCCGTGATAGCCACAATATTGGTGACAACTACGGCAAAGAAACTGTTGAGTCCCATTCCGGGTGCCATGGCAAACGGCTTGTTGGCATAGATTGCCATACATATCGTACCGACAGCGGATGCAATACAGGTGGCCATGAACACACCGTTCCACAAAGACGATCCTACATCAAATCCGGTAAGCAGATTTGGATTCAGGGCAATGATATAAGCCATTGTCATGAAGGTTGTGAGTCCGGCAAGCAGTTCTGTTCTTACAGTAGTGCCATTCTCCTTTAATTTGAAAAACTTTTCCATTTAATACTTCCTCCCTGTAATATTTTATTTGGAAGTTTCTCCCAACACTATTAGAATAATTGATTTTTTTCAGTCATGCAACTGAAATAAAGTTATTTTGTTACACTAATTTGTCACCCGAACTGTTTTTCGGAATATATGTTTGCATTTTTAATGATGACATGTTATACTAATAAAAATCAAGAACGAATGTTTGATTGTATAATATATTATTAAGGAGGAATACTATGTCATACGGGAAGATCACTGCCAAGCAGCAGGAAATACTGGATTATATCAAGAAGGTCACTCTCGAACGCGGTTATCCGCCTGCAGTAAGGGAAATATGTGATGCGGTAAGGCTCCGTTCCACATCTTCCGTACATGCTCATCTTGAGACTCTTGAGAAAAACGGATATATCAGAAGGGATCCTTCCAAGCCCCGTGCCATAGAGATAATAGATGACAGTTTCCAGATGGTACGTCAGGAACTTACCAGCATACCGATCGTTGGACAGGTCGCAGCCGGGCTCCCCATACTTGCCGAGCAGAATATCAACGGTTACTTCCCTCTCCCGATGGATATTGTTCCCAACAACGAAGTTTTCGTTCTTAAGGTCAAGGGCGAAAGCATGATAAATATCGGTATAATGGATGGGGACCAGATCTTTGTCGAATGCTGCAATACGGCCGTAAACGGTGATGTGGTTGTTGCGCTTATTGATGATTCCGCTACTGTCAAGACCTTCTATAAGGAAGACGGTCATATCCGTCTGCAGCCCGAAAATGACAATATGGACCCTATAATTGTTGAAGACTGTCAGATAGTCGGGAAGGTTTTCGGAGTTTTCCGCAGAATGTAGTTTTCTTTATAGAAATGACAAGCCCTTTCAGGTCATCCTGAAAGGGCATTTTTTTCACTGTCATTCCTGTTTTACACTTCAATATTCTTACCATCACTCCATATACGTTCAAGGTTATAGAATAAGCGGCTCTCTTTATCAAAAATATGCACGATCACGTCCCTGTAATCCATCAGTATCCAGTTCGCTGTATCATATCCTTCAATCTGCTTGTACTCATAACCTGCCCTGCCCAGCTTTTCCTTGACATTCTCGCACATTGCCTGAATCTGATTCGGGTTATTACCTGATGATATAATGAAATAGTCGGCCATTATACTTATTTTGCTGATATCTATCACCTTAATGTCCTCGGCCTTCTTATCATTCAGTGCTTCAACCGCAGTTTTTACCATCTCAAATGCTTCTGTCATTTCTTCACCTTTTTTCCGTAAAATTCATAAGCGCTTATCGTTGTCGTGTCTATGCTGTTATCCGATGCGTTCAGATACTTTATCGTTTCACTCATTATCATAAGGAGAACTTTGTCTATATCATTACCGTTAAATGCCTCATTTCGTATTACAGACAGATTTTCCGCTTTATTCCTCGTGGGTTCGATATAATCGGAGATAAATATTATCTTCTCGAGCAAAGACATTTCTTCACGTCCCGTGGTATGCCATCTGATAGCATTTAAGATATCCTCATCCCTTATACCGTACTTATTCTCCGCCAGATATGCGCCGTATTTGGCATGAAGCAGGAAACCGTGTTTTTCCTCAAAATCAGTCACCTCAATTTCCTTCTTGCGGCAA
>JAFSZZ010000137.1 GCA_017458765.1 Lachnospiraceae bacterium
GACGCAAGGTCACATTCAGAAATATCGTCATCAACAAGCCGAGAATAGCGGTATATACGGCTATTGCAGTTGCAGCATCGGGATTTATGATCTTACAGCAGGACACATGGTATACTCAAAGCTACATCAATTCCGTTCCCGTTGTTGAGCATAACACCCACAAGATAGAGTACAATGACGAAACTGGTGTTTACACCATTACCAAAACCACCGATGATTTCAAGATACTGCACCTGACCGACATTCACATCGGCGGCAGTTTGTACTCCTACCGCAAGGACATAAAGGCGCTGAAGGCTTGCTATGCGGAGATAGAGCATACCCACCCCGACCTTGTTGTGGTCACGGGTGACCTGAGTTTTCCGCTGGGGATAATGTCCATGTCGCTGAATAACACCGCACCTGTGGGGCAGTTTGCAGCGTTTATGCGAAACACGGGAATTCCGTGGGCATTCACCTACGGCAACCACGATACCGAATCGCTTGCATCAGCCAATAAGCAGGAGCTTAATGAGGTATACAAGTCGCTGTCTTTCAAGACCTCGGGCAATCTGCTTTACCCATACACCCAGCCCGATGTTATGGGCAGGAACAATCAGCTGATTGAGATAAGAAATGCTGACGGCTCGCTGAACACGGGGCTTTTCATGATTGACTCGAACGCATACACGGGCGAGGGTATAAACGTCTATGACTATATCCACGACGATCAGGTGGACTGGTATGCCGACGAGGTCAGGCGAATGAATGCCGAGGCAGGATACACGGTCAATTCAATGGTGTTCGTCCATATTCCCTTGCAGGAGTACAAGACCGCTACCGAGCTTTATCTTGACGGCAGCGACGAGGTAAAATACTTCTACGGCGAAAACCCCGGTGACCACGGCGGTATCACCAATGACCTTGTGTGCTGTTCGGACTATCCGAGCAAGATGTTCGATACCGCACTTGAGCTTGGTAGCACATCGGGCTTTTTCTGCGGACACGACCACTACAACAATGCGTCTATCGAGTACAAGGGAATCCGCCTGACCTACGGCATGAGCATTGATTACCTCGCAATGCCGGGCATTGAAAAAGAAACAAAGCAGCGTGGTGCGGAGCTGATAACCATTCACACCGACAGCTCGTGGGAGTCTGAGCAGATACCGCTGGAGTCTATAACATAAAAAAAGCAGATGCTTTCGATTGGGAAGCATCTGCGAATGGCATCGCGGAATTATCAGTAATCCTTATTTCCATTAATCTTTATTTTCAACAATTCCCCCATATAGTATAATAAAACCACCACAGACCAATACAGGAAACGGGTACTTACATTGAAACATATTAACTTAGGTATAATAGCCCACGTGGATGCAGGCAAGACTACCCTGACCGAGGCCATGCTGTATAAGACAGGAAGCATCAGACAGCTCGGAAGGGTGGATTCAAGGGACACCTTCCTTGATACCGCAGATCAGGAGAGGGAACGCGGGATCACCATTTTTTCCAAACAGGCTGAACTTACATATAATGATCTGTCGATCACTCTTCTTGACACGCCGGGGCATGTCGATTTTTCCGCGGAAGCCGAGAGCGTGCTGCAGGTTCTGGATTATTGCATCCTTATAATCAGCGCCGATGACGGCGTTAGAGGTCATACTCTGACCTTATGGTCGCTTCTTAAGCAATATGAGATCCCGGTATTTATCTTCATAAACAAACTGGACAGGGAAGGCATTGACAAGGCGGCAGTATCAGGCGAGATAAGGTCAAAACTAAGTGACTGCTGCGTGGATCTTAGTGCAGCCTTTGACGGTAGCGGACTTTCGGAAGAAGATTACGAGACGATAGCGATGTGTGATGAGGAGCTGATGGAAGAATACCTTGAGAACGGCGGACCGATCGGCGATGAGCGCATCGCGGGACTTATAAGGGACAGAAAGCTTTTTCCCGTTTTCGGAGGTTCGGCACTTAAGCTCGAAGGCGTTGACACGCTTTTACGGGGACTTGAAAAATATACCGCAGCCTTAGCATACCCGGATGAATTTGCCGCAAGAGTCTTTAAGATAACGAGGGATGCACAGGGCAACAGGCTCACGCATCTTAAACTGACGGGCGGAGTATTAAGGAACAGGGACGTTATCGGAGATGAGAAGGTAACCCAGATACGTATTTATTCAGGTGATAAATATGAGACCGTCAGCGAACTGACCGCCGGCCGGATCTGCGCGGTGGCAGGCCTTAATGAGACAAGGCAGGGAATGGGCCTTGGATCGCTTTCGGGAACAAACGCTCCCATACTCGAGCCTGTGCTCAGATACAGGGTGAAGGCGGACGACGGTACGGATGATGCAGTGCTGCTCAAACAGCTTAGGATACTTGAGGAAGAGGATCCCCAGCTTAAAGTTGAATTCGATGAGATGAGCAGACAGATACTGGTAAGGGTAATGGGCAGCGTCCAGATGGAAGTGATGACCAAGACCGTAAAGAACAGATTCGGGATAAGTGTCACCTTCGATACGGGATCCGTGGTATATAAGGAAACGATAGCGGCCCCCGTTGAGGGAGTGGGGCATTTCGAACCGTTAAGGCATTATGCCGAGGTACATCTGCTGCTCGAGCCGCAGCCGCGGGGGAGCGGTCTGAGTTTCCAAACGGTGTGCAGTGAGGATGTGCTTGACAGGAACTGGCAGAGATTGATACTTACGCATCTTAGGGAGAAGATGCACAGAGGCGTTCTTACGGGCTCTCCGATAACGGATATGAAGCTTACCCTTCTTACGGGCAGGTCGCATCTTAAACATACGGAAGGCGGGGATTTCAGACAGGCAACTTACAGGGCGGTAAGACAGGGGCTTATGTATGCAAAGAACATTCTGCTCGAGCCGTATTATTTTTACAGGATAGAAATGCCGGCCGTAAATGTCGGACGTGCAATGACGGATATAGAGAAAATGAACGGCAGGGTGGAGGCACCCGAGATCATTAATGATACGGCCATACTTACGGGTACTGCGCCTGTTGTCTGCATAGGCAATTATTCAAAGGAACTTGCCGCATATACCGGTGGGAGCGGGACGATGTCCTTAAGCCTTGCAGGATATGACCTGTGCCATAATGCCGAAGAAGTGATCGGGGCATTGGGTTATCTTCCGGAGGCTGACCTTAAGAACACGCCCGATTCCGTTTTCTGTGCACACGGAGCGGGTTACGTTGTCCCTTGGAACGAAGTATATGACAACATGCATCTTCCGCATGCCTTCGATCCCGAAAAAGGCATGACCGGCGGGGAAGGACAGGAGCTGTCTTTTGCATCGGCACAGGCAGAGCTGGGTATGGAGGGCTTTGATGCAAGACAGTCTGCAAAAGGGAACGGTGCGGATACCGGGACAGGACTTGGAACCGATGAAGTAGATGCGATCTTAAACAGGACATTTTATTCAAACAGCAGTACTTCTGTAAAAGCTGAAGCGGAAAAGCGAAAGGGTGTCGGAGCATCCGGCAGGGCGAAGGTCGTATCCACGGGCGGCAGGATACGCGATCCGTATGAGGATTATAAATACGATCCTGTACGGAAAAAAGAAAAATACCTGGTGATCGACGGATATAATGTTATCTTTGCCTGGCAGGAATTGCGCGGACTCGCACAGGTTAATATCGACAGCGCAAGGGACAGACTGCTTGACATAATGTCGAATTACTGCGGTGCGATCGACGCAAAAGTGATCCTGGTTTTTGATGCATACAGGGTTAAAGGCCGGAGTGTATCAGAAAATACTTCCGGAAGGTTCACCGTTGTATATACGGGTGAGGATCAGACAGCGGATCAGTATATAGAGAGATTTGCGAGCACAAACGGTAAAAAATTTGATGTTACCGTAGCGACCTCCGACAATCTGGAACAGATAATAGCGAGGGGCAGCAACTGTAATCTCATATCTTCAAGAGAACTTGAAGCGATAGTAAGGGATGAGCTGAAGGGACTTGCCGAGACCTATGAATCCGGCAATAATGACGGCAGGGTGTATTTGGGGGATATCATGAAAAATATAGACGGAACAACATAATATACGCCCTTTGTACTTGCATTAAGGGTGGGTATTTTATATCATAAGAGACAGAAGTATAGTGCGACCGGAATGTAGACCTGCTTCAATAAAAAGATCGAAGAAAGTTTATAAGAAGACAGTATCATGAAGGATAAGAGATTACTCGGGAACGGTATCCTCATTTTTACGGCGGCCATCTGGGGCATGGGATTTGCATGGCAAAGGCTGGGAATGGAGGATATCGGGCCTGTTACGTTTACGGCGGCGAGGGAAGTCATTTCCGCCGTATTTATAGGTATTGTGGCATTTGTTCTTGACAGGATAGCGAAGGCTCGTATGGGAAGGATCCGCAGGGATTCTTTTTATACGTCTGAAAACGGCGGTGACGGAAATGTAAGACGCGGCATCAGGGCGAACTTAAAGGGCGGTATCTGCTGCGGTACGGTCCTTGTGGCAGCCACCCTGTTCCAGCAGATCGGTATCGTTTATACGTCGGCAGGCAAGGCCGGCTTCATAACGGCGATGTATATGCTGTTTGTGCCGATCATAGGTTTCATCGTCTTTAAGAAAAGTAATTCATGGCTCGTATGGCTGGCGGTGGTCATCGGCATTATCGGCATGTATCTTTTGTGCATAAATGAAAGATTTATGCTTACCAGGGGTGATGCGTTGATGCTCGTATGTGCGCTTTTCTACAGCTGCCACATATTATGCTGCGATCATTTCGCGACTAAGGGTGAGCCCGTTACGATATCGGCGATACAGTTTGCGACAGCATCGGTGATCTCGATAATACTTGCATTTATTTTCGAGGTACCGTCGGCAGAGCAGATAAAGACAGCCATCCTGCCGATATTATATTGCGGGTTTGTATCGGGAGGCCTGGGATACACTTCCCAGATGATCGGCCAGAAATTCGCCGATCCGGCGCCTGCGTCGATAATAATGAGCCTTGAGGCTGTTTTTGCCGTGCTCGGCGGAGCCGTGATGCTGCACGAGCGCATGAGCATAAGGGAAACCGCAGGGTGTATAATAATGTTCGCAGCGATAATTCTGGTACAGAAAGATCATAAGGAGGGGCCCTTTAGGGAGGATTCCTTATGATGCCTAAGCGGCGAGCGTGTTCAAAACAAGTACGGAGTACTTGTTACCAAATGGATCATAAGGAGGGGCCGCAAAACAGTGTCGGCAGCCCTGAAAGCTGATGATACAGGGAGATAATATAGAAAGCGGGGATAAGGATGATGGGAAGGTTCAGATGTGACGGCAGTTATGAGACAGACATGCAGGAGTACATGGACAAGATTGTTAAAAAGTACGGTATAGCATCACAATCTGCCGAACGTGAGATAATGTGCATGGCGGATGCGGGAAACAAAGTCGCCTGCAAGCTATACGCGGACATGGTCTTTTATAAGAAGATACTCAGAAGGAATCCGTATAAGGAAGCGTTCAATCTTTATCTGCGCTCGGCCGGCATTACGGTGGAGAACGGAAGATGGAGCGGGAGCACGGCGTCCTACCCGCTGTCTTTCTGGAATATAGGCTATTACCTTGTGAATTACAGGAAGAGTTCCTTCCTTGAGAAATGTGAGAACATTGAACTGATAGATTCCATGTCCGATATCGAAAGGCTTAAAACGGCGCTTGAACTCGCTGCGACCTGCATCACATATATAGATGCGCCCGGAGCGGTTAATCTTGTCGGCAGGATCCTGCTTGAAGCAGGTTCGGATGAGGATACTTTTAAGGCGTTAAAGCCTGTGATAGACAGATGCATTGAGGAGAGAGAGTTTGACAGGATCTCATTAAGGAGCGGAAAATGCGGTAATGCCGCCGAATGCCTTAAGCAGGCCGATGCATTCTTCACGGCGGCTGCCGTGGCGGGATATGTATATGCCTGCAACAATCTTGCCGCAAGGGAAGCAAAGAGCATCTTCAGGCTTGAGGCAGAGAATGCGGATGACGATGCCGTAAAGGAAGCTATTGCAAGAGATGAGGAGTACTTAAGGCTGTCGGCCGATAAGTATGAGCCTTATGCCGCTAACCGCCTTGGCCTGTTTTACATGACCGGCGAGATAGAATCGGATGGGAAAAAGATCATACACCGTGAGTATATCGACCAGACCAGGGCCAGGGAATATTTTAAGAAGGCAACACAATATCCGGATGCAAACTCGGCATGGGCATTCTTCAATCTGATCAAGTATTTCCATAAAGATTACGATAATGACCTGGAACTTTTGAATGAGCATATGGATTACATAAAGATGCTCAACCCAAAGGTATATGATATTGCGATGGAACTTTAGGATAACAAAGACGGTGGCTGTTACATCCAACCGCCGTCTAATGTTATTATCTGTCCGGTAAGATATTTATTTCCGGTGCATATCTGAAGAGCAAGGGATGCGACTTCCTCCGGTTGACCGATGCGGTCAGCCGGTATTTCGTTTATTATCGAAGCTTTTTCTTCTATATTTAAACAGTTGTTCATGTCGGTATCGATCATACCGCAGGCGATGGCATTAACCTGGATGTTGCTTGGAGCAAGTTCCCTTGCAAGAGCTTTGGTAAGAGCGTTGAGTCCGCCCTTGGATGCGGAATAGGCTGCTTCCATGGATGCTCCGTGTTCACCCCATACAGATGAGATGTTAAGGATCTTACCGCTCCCGTTTTTAAGCATCAGGGGAATAACTAACTTCGAGCAGTAGAAGGCGGAACTTAAGTTGGTGTTCAGCACTCTGCTCCAGTCCTGCGGGCTCATATCCTGCAGGAGGCCTATGTAGGATATACCGGCATTGTTTATCAGGACATCGGCGCGGTCGATATCATCAAACAGTTCCCTGACACTGTCGTATAAGGACAGATCCAGTGAAAAGGTTCTGCACCTTATCCCGCAGTCTTTTTCAAGCCTGTCCGACAGATCCTTGAGCAAGGCTGTATTTTCATGACAGGTTATGGTAAGATCATAACCCGCCGCGGCGAATTTTTCCGCTATTGCCTTTCCTATTCCACGGGACGCCCCGGTTATTATTGCGTGTTTTCTGTTCATGTTATATAATATACAAGATATTGTGGTTGCGGTCAAGCATACCACAATTTATCAGTAAGGCAGCAGGAGTTAATGACCAAAATAGTCAATAGGCTAAGGAGAACAGAAATGGCAGAATTATACGATCTTATCATAGTAGGCGCAGGCCCGGCAGGTATGACTGCTGCGATATATGCAAGGAGGGCAGAACTTAAAGTCCTTCTTATTGAAAAGAATTATATGGGCGGAGGACAGATAATAAATACTTACGAGATAGACAATTATCCGGGGCTCCCGGGACTGTCCGGCATGGACCTTGCGACAAAGATGTCGGAGCATGTCGATAAGTATGAGACAGAGAGGGTGCAGGCTGACATCATAAGCCTTGAACTTTCCGGAGACATCAAGAAGGTAAATACGGAACAGGGAAGCTATGAAGGAAAGGCTGTGATCCTTGCTACGGGTAATTCTCCGAGCAAGCTTGGGGTTAAGGGAGAAAAAGAACTTGCCGGAATGGGCGTGTCCTATTGTGCGACCTGTGACGGAGCATTCTTCAGGAACAGGACTGTTGCGGTAGTCGGCGGAGGAGATGTTGCCGTGGAAGATGCGATCTTTCTTGCCAGAGGGTGCAAAAAGGTTTACATAATACACAGAAGGGATGAGCTGCGTGCGGCCAAAACACTTCAGACGGCGCTTTTTGCCTGTGAGAATGTTGAGCCCGTGTGGAACAGTGTCGTTAAGGAAATACAGGGTACGGATATGGTTGAGAAGGTGATAGTTTCAAATGTTAAGGACGGAAATGAGACAGAGATACCTGTAAACGGTGTGTTCTTAGCTGTCGGGAACGTGCCCAATGCTTCATATATTAAAGGATCACAGAACAGGGATGAACTTAAGGATGGCGAACTGCTCCTCGATGCAAAGGGATATGTGGTCGCCGGAGAAGATTGTGCGACTAATATTCCGGGCGTTTATGCGGTGGGAGATATAAGGTCCAAGGCTTTAAGGCAGGTTGTTACAGCGGTCGCCGACGGTGCAAATGCCGTATATGCGGTTGAAAAGTATCTTGTATCGTAGTTTTGTATTTTTCACGGTACATAATATTCATAAAAAATTTACAAATTGCGTCAGATAGCGGAATATCGGGATTTGATCCCAGAACTGTCACATAGCCACATATATACGACGCTGTTTAGAGTTGACATTTTTTTATCAGGGTGTTATATTCTTTTGGAATTGTTAAGAAAATGTTACACTTTGAGGACAGATTTATGAAAAATGCGAAGCATTTTGAATCTGTAAATATATTTCGGAGGAAAATATGAGGAAAAACGTAATCAGAGTTGCAGCGTGCTGTCTTGCGTCTGCGATGGTTATTACAGGTTATCCGACATTAAAAGTAAATGCAGCGACAGCATCGTCGGTATTACCGTCAGGAGGCGGTATATTAGCAACCGGAAGCGGTGTTTCCATCAAGGATATCAAGGCCGAGCGTGCCCGCAGTGCAGCACAGCAGAAGGCTAAGGAAGTACATACGAGCATAAGCAACAGGAAAGAGGTAGAGGAGAAGACTGATAATGCCAATACCCTTACCGCCAGTACATCCGATAAGATAGATATTTCGATAAAGGCAGAGACCCCTGCATCCAAGGCAGTAAGGGATGCCGAGGTAGTAAACGGCATGTCGGTTGTAGGCAGCGCGGCAAGCGGTGCTTCAATGACGGTAAGTGAGACCGAAGAGGCCATGGAGCTGATAGCAACACCCGAGCCCACACCGGTTCCCACTTTAAGTGATAACAGTGTTTCGGATAACAGTGTATCCGGCAATTCCGTATCGGAAGATCAGATTGCCGAGGAGCCCAGGAAGGATCCCAAGGACGGTCCTACTATCGAGGTTTATTTATCATCGGGTAAGTTCGATGATGCGGAGGAAGATTTTTCAAAGCTTGTTATAGCTCAGGTTTCTTACTACGTTAA
>JAFSZZ010000138.1 GCA_017458765.1 Lachnospiraceae bacterium
ACCTTATATTTATCACTTATGCATCCCGCTACGGAATCATATACTCCAAGATCGGTCCCCCAGCCCTGAAGGATCACGACCGTCTCGTCACCTTCACCTGTGATCTTATAACATATATTGTATCCGTCTACCTCTGTGTTCATTCTATCTCTCCATCGCCTCGGGCTGTTTGTCCTCATAAATATAACTGTCGATCAGTCCGGCAAGGATAAACATCTGCGGCTCACCGTAATATTTTGCATCTTCCGAATAAGCATAGTCCTTACCCAACATATTTCTTCCATACAGGTAAGCAAGGTGGTTCTCGGCACACTCAACATACTTGATATTCTTACTTATATAATTACCCAACACTGCAAGTCTTGCATTCTCAAACACCTCTTTGACCGCAGTATCACTTATCTCTTCATCATCTTTACCATCATTTTCCGTTTCCGGGGTATCCTGATCCGTCTCATCATTACCGGTTCCCTCCGCAACCAGGTAATCCTCCCTAAACGAATCCCTTACCACTGTATTGATCTCATCCATGAGCGCCGTGATAAACTGTTCGCTCACATCAAGGTCGATCCTGTTATAGCAGGTCAGATATGCAAGCGTTCCGAGATATCCGCATTTATCCTCATTCCATCCTGTCGGCGTATCGGATACATAACTCTCCGCTATCTCCCTATAGGCTGCCTTGCCTGTCAGCTTATATAACTGTGCCGATGCCCAGAATCTTTTATCATCATAAATCTTCTTGACGGGATCGATGCAGTCCACATATCTGTCTTCAGCATTTTGGAACGCCTTTTCGGCTATATCCGCACATTCACCTGCATACCCCTTCTCATATTCCCGGTACTCATAGGCAAACAGTGCAAAGACTGCACTGTACTGATACTTTCCACCGATGTCGTGCGATAAGGGAGGCTTAAACGATCCGTCTTCATTAATAAATTCCCTGAGTTCATTTATCTCACCCCTTGCCGGCAGCATAGTCCTGGGTATTATACGGGCTTCGCCGTTTACCGCCGGGCTTATCGAATCCGGGAAAAACTCCTGTGCAAGAAGATGATCGGTTATGCGCAGGTAACATGCCTTCATATCATCCTCCGTATCCTTATGACTATACTCTTCTTCCCCGACGCTGCTCAGCCTGTCTGACAAGATCCTCTTATATATATTCTCCTCTATCCTGAATACATCCGATACCCTTCCGTTATTGATCCTTATATAATAACTTCCATTCCTGTCAACATCCGAAAGATCACATATTCCGACTGCTGCGTCTTCATTTTCTGTATCCTTTTTGTATTTTACTTTGCCCTCTGATACGGCTTTATCCTTATCAACATCTATGACTTCAAAGCCTGCTGCCCCTTCCATATCCCGGATGAACGCTATCTTTGATCCTTTCTTTTCATAACCCGCGATACACGTCAACACACTGCCTTCATCGGGAGTAACATTATTGCTGACGGTTATGCCCCTGTCATATCCTGCGATGTCCTTCTCATCGTCCTTGATCTCTGCTCTTTTTCCTGCACATCCCGAAAGAATGACACAGGCCATGACCGAAAACGCCGTAATACGACACAACCCTTTATTCATGCTTTACAGGCATCCTTTTCTTCCTTATATATAATACAACGAGCAGGATCAGTGTAACTATACTAACCGCAGATGATATATGCACTATACCGGTTCCGGCGTAAGATACCCTGAGCTTTCCCTTATCATGTCCCTGCAGATATACGCGGCACATCCCGTTGTGTCCCTCGCCCGTAACGGGAAGTATCTCTGTTTTTCCTTCTCCATCGCTGATCGTTGCCTTGTATCCCAGATAATATATGAAAGGTACATCCACATACTCATAACTTTCGTTAATATCCGCCTCTATGGTATTTTTGTTTCTGACAAAAGAAACAGCCTTTCCCCCGTCATCAGTCATACGCTCGCTGTCATCGATCAGAGTATCCCTGTTATTTACCGCGGAAGGAAGCCATTCACCGGCTATAACGTTTGCCGTATAAGGCTTGTACGAATAATAATCATCCGAATAATCGTAATAACCCTGCACTCCCTTTTTCAATATATTAAATGCACTGATACCGTTTATGATAAGGATCGCCACAAGTATCACGGCACCTGCATTTATCACTCTTGTGCTGGCTTCTTTGTTAAAGGTCATAATCTCCGTCATCTCATCATCATTTCCCGTAAGACGGCTGTAAATAAGTCCGGCGGCAACGGAAAACAACGCAGAGCCCATGATGAAGAAGCGCCACGGGAACTGAATGAACGAAACATATCTGCCTATCCTCTCCCACGGTATGAGATCGCTCGTGATAACGGTAAACAGGATGCCCGCAAGCATGAGGAGGTCAGCATATGCGATCACGTTGATCTTCTCCTTATCCTGCTTTGAAAGTACACCATCTGATATCTCCCTTTTTACTTCGTCCACAGATCTTCCCGAAACGGCATATTTCCTCATAAATATCCTGGGTATCAGCATAAGTACGCATACATACCCAAGCGACGGGAACTGTGCTCCGAATATGTTCAGAAATTCCACTGCCTCATCCTTAGGCTGCATCCACGGTGTGCTGACATAGAAGGAAGTATCCATGAACTGCTCAAGCATGGGGAGCCAGTAGAAACAGGTAAGCAGGAGCGTTGCTGCCACATAAATGCACAGACGCTTTAATACCCTGATATTTCCTATCGTCTTCTTAAAATTTAATAACAGTGCCGCAGCCCCGAATGCCGTACACATGATAAAGGTTGATGTATGGCATAATAATACTCCGGCATATCCCAAAATGAACAGCCCGGGTTTATCCGCTTCTTCATATATAATATTGTATATTGCATATATAACGACCGGAACAAAGATAAATGCCGTATACTCTCCGACCGCACCCCTTATATAGATATCATCAAGATGATACTGGCATAAGCTCATTGTCACCGCCGCTATCATCCCGCCGTATGCCGATCCTGTCATTCCCCGGACACACTGATAGGTCGTAAGGTAGCAGAGTATGATAGATACTGCGGCAAATATATGATAACTTGCATTTATAGACATGCCGAAGATACGCAGAACAGCCGGGATATACAGCAGAAAATCCGGATAGAACATTGAACTTGCATACCCTGCATTTCCGAAAAAGAGCGTATTTACTTTAAGGAAAGGCTTACCTATAAGTATCCCTTCCTTAAGGCTCTCTATCCTTAAAAGGTGATATTCCAGATCATGCCCGTTTATACAATACCTTGAAATAAGCGGAACACAGGCAATGAATACGGTAATAAGGAACACCGCCGCCTTTATCTGATTCTTTCTGTCTTTATAATGGTCTATTATATGCATAACATTGAAAATCCCCGTAAACTACGGTAATAAGATACCATAGTTTACAGGGTTTATCAAACTTAATCGTCTATGAGAGCTTACTCTTCTTTTTCTTCTTTCTTTTCCTCTTTGCTGACATCATTAAGGATCGCAGCGCCTGCCACGGCACCTCCCGCCGCAAGAACACCGGCTGCTGCCAGGCCCACCGGTGCTGACACCCCTGCTCCCACAGTGGATGAGAGAGTATCCTTTATGCCGCCAAGACCTGAAACTGCCGATACTCCCGGTGCGGCCGCACTGACTCCGGATGATCCCGAAGCACCCGAGAAATTGAAATTCGTTGTCGAATGTGAGATATTCTGCTGCTGTATGACCGACGATCCGCCACCGCCTGTTGAAACCGATACATGGGACGCCGCAGCTGCACCCGCAGCCGCACCTCCTCCTGCCGATGCAACGGCTACCGGCCTCTTATAGAAATCCCTGTTATGTGCTTTTGCCTTATCCACCTTACCCACGCTCTTCTTCTCAACACCTGAGAAGCTCTGGATAACATCGGATATTACCGAGCTTGCAAGATTAAGGACTGTCTTCTCTTCCTCCAGCTGCTTCTTGAACTTGTTAAGATCGTTCCTTACGGACTGAAAGAGTTCATCGTTACCCAGCTTGCCCACTATCTGGTTTAACTGGTTTACATAATTGTCCATATCCTTGGCTATGTTCTTAAGCTGCTCGGCCTGTTCCGCAGCAACCTTATATGATATTTTGTACGCCATATTCATTCACTCCCTGTTATTTGTCAACTTCCTCTTATTTCAAGAAATTTGTGGGCAGTTTGGGTATATTTTTCACATCATTCTGAACGGTCTTTAAGGTCTTGTCATACCTTTCTGCCGTTTCGTAAATGGAATTGACCATCTTACCCATGGTTTCAAGGGATTCATTGCAAGCATCCATAAGCTTCTGGAAACTTGTCTGATATGAGTTTGCCGCTTCACCCGTCCAGATATTCTTAAGTCCGTCTATCTGGGCCTTGGCTGAATAGCATGATTCCCTGAGTCCCGTCTGTACCTTGTCCACTGACTCGGCGAGCGATCTTAACTTGCCCGCATCTACCTGCAAATTAACGTCTGCCATCGTTTACCTCCTGTCAGCCTCTCTTACCGAGCTTCTCAACTATATCCATCGCACGGGCATCTGTTTCTTCGTAAGCACCGCACGAATCAGCCAGCGCATTGACAGCCGAAGTTATGGCTCCTGCCATATCCCGGAAGCTCTTAAGGTTCTTCTGGTAGGACTTAAGATAAGCATTTGCGGCTTCACCGGTCCATACCTTCTTAAGTGAAGACATTGTTTCATCCAGGGTCTTAAGCTGTTTCTGCATGTTGGAATGGATATTCTCAAGCTCTCCGATAGCCGATCTCATCCTCTGAACGTTTACAGTATTTTTAGTTGCCATATTGACCTCTTTTCTTAAATGCCGTTAGCTGAAGCCTCTGCGGCTTCTTCCGCTTCTTTTATCTTCTTAGCTGTCTTTTTCAGATAATCAGCAACTCCCCTTAAGTACTTGGCCTTTGCATCAAGATCCGACTCTGCTTCGCCTAAGAACTTAACGAAGTTCTTACCGGAATTACCGGTCCAGGCTGCGCCCAGGGTATCCTTAACACCGCTTATCTTGCCCTTGGTCTTGCCCGAAAGATCTGATGCCATCTGCTCAAGCTTCTGGGCCTGCTGAATAGTCTGCTGATAATTAAACTTAATTGCCATGATCTTTTACCTCACTTAAACGTTGAGCCAAACTTCAGTGACTTTCCCGCATTTGAAGCCTTGCTCTCACCCTTGTCATAAACTCCGGCAAGCTCCCTGAGTCCGCTCACATATCCGTTTAAGACCTTAACTATCTCTGATGAGCTTGACTTTAGCTGTGCTGCCGTATTCCTTATATCATCCGAAGCATCTCCCTGCCACTCGCTCCTTGAAGATTTTACCTCCTGCTGGAACTGTTCGAAGATGTTCTCAAGATTCTTGATAAGGGGACTTAAGCTTTCGGCTGTATTAGCAAGTAATGCGGTATCAACCTTGGTTTCATTTCCTCCTGCCATATCGACTCCTTCCTTATATGATATGTATTGCCCCCTCCTCCTCTCTGTCATAAGGACTCCACCACTTCGTGGTACCCCTCATGACCAAAGTCGGCGGCCAATCTATGTCATAAGGACTCCACCACTTCGTGGTACCCCTCATGACGAATGTCTGGAACCATCCTGAATTATGCTTCGCATAATGGTCCCTCCTCAGATCTTCAGCTTGCCTACCATGCCATCAACTTCGTTTTCCGAAGCATTGAAATCGGCTGCAAGCTCATTCATAAGATCCGCAACTTCTCTGTACTGATCCACCATTTCCTTAAGAGCTTCTTCATCCGTGCGCCAGTTCTGCATAAATCTGGTCGCTGCTTCGGATACCCAGCTCTTACTTAAGTTATTCAGTGTTTCGTTTATCTTGTTCACATTACCGGATAACTCACCTGCGAGATTTCCGATCCTTGATGCCGACTGGCGAAGCTTGGCGGCATCGACATTAGTCATATCAGCCATTATCTACCTCCGTAAAACAATATCTTTTATCGGGTATTGCCCTCTCACAATAGCATCAACTTTCCGCCGCTCTTAACTCCTATGCTTCCGAGGGTCTCATTGTCCTGCAGAAGTCCGTTCATATCGATGCTGCACACGAGCACTTTGTCGGGGTCCGGAAATACCGTCATGTTTTCCACTGCACTTATCTGCTCTATCATCGCCCTCTTTACGGTTCCGACCGTCATAACGGAATCAGCGGAAAACTCGTATGTTTTGGCAATGCCCGGAACCTGTGTCTCTAAAAATATCTTACTCATGTTATTCCTCCTTAAGATTAAAAATTCATGTTAAAGGTGTCAGCATCCTTACCGGGACTCCGTCTTCGGAAAGTGCATATCCGAATCCTGCAGGAAGCTGTCTTACTGCATCTGCCGATGACATCTGCCAGTGAAGGACATTCTGCTGGTCAAACATGCCGCCTAAGTTAACACCCGCGTTCATCGAAGTGAACTGGCGTGATGCCTGATATCTTGCACAGTCGGATACATCATCGCTTGTCATTGCCGCAACAAAGTGGATCTTGTGATCCCTTCCCTTTTCAAGAGCCGTTTCGAAGAATCCGCTCATGTCGTAGTCTTCCGAATAGATCGTCTCGATGAAGTAAGAATAGTCATTGATAAGGATCATTATCCTCTTCTTATCCTTAAGGGCTTCCACGATCGACTTACCGTTATCCCTTGCATCATTTACAAGACCGTTGCGCTCACCGAATGTGGCTACTATCTCATCCTGCATTACATTAAAGAGACCTTCCGCATCGGTAATGTAATTCTTTATCTTATTGGACTTGGCAAAATCATCAAGTTCCGCATTCTTCGAATCGAAGATGATGACCTCATCGCCCTTGTCCTTTGCTTCAACAGCAAGTGCCTTTAAGAGGTTGGTCTTACCTGACTTACCCAGGCCCACAATACTTAGGCAGTATTCACTGTCCATGTCAAGGGTAAGGGTCGTCTCGCCGTCTATCGACTTACCTATCGCATATATATTGGAAGGAAGTGACTTTGCCTCCTCCATAAGTTCCCTGATGCTTAAGGAATCTATCGTCTGGCCGGGTTTTTTGGCTGCTTTTGCGGATCTGTCAACCGATACAGAGGAAAGAGCCTTCTTAATTGACTGGGCCTGTGATAGACCGTCCTTTTCCTTAACCGGAAGAGCAACCTGGAACTCAACACTTGCCGGTGCCTTGATGAGACCGCGGCCGGGTGTCTTGCCCTCGGGTATTATCTCTGTGCGCTCACCCGTAACTGCCTCGTATTCGAAACGGTCGGGCATCTGAAGGGCTATACCTGTGCTGAAGTTCTGCCTCAGCCTGCTGCGAAGGTCGCCGGAATTATTGGAGGTAATGATAGTATAGATACCATAGCTCACGCCCTCTCTTGTGATCACCGCAAGATCATCATCGAACTTATCATATCCCTCATAGAAGGCGGTAAAGTTATCGATGACAAGGAAGAATGCCGGACAGTCATTATTGAACTGAACATATTCCTTGAAGGATCCTATGCCCATACCGGCGAATTTCTTCTTCCTCTCGGCAAGTTCTGTCGTAAAGAATTCGAAGGTGTCGTTAAGCTTGTCATCATCACCGTCGAAGCAAACACTTCCGATATGAGGCATAGAAGCAAATACCGTCATTGTGCGTGATGAAAAGTCAAGTATGTATGCATTTATCTCAGATGGCTTATATCCTGTCACAACCCCGTAAAGGATGGTCTGTAAGAGGGTCGTCTTACCCGATCCGGAAGGACCGCATATAAGAAGATTGCCATCCGATAAGAAGTCAACATATGCGGGATACTGGCTCTGGATCTCCGGATTGTCCGCAAGTCCGACAGGCATGCGAAGCGAAAAGCTTTCAGCCTTTTCGGCATTAAGTTCTTCAAGATAGATCCTGTTCTTAAGAGCAGGAAGCCATATCTGACGTACCGATGCTATATCATGTTCCTCAGCGATCCTGGCCGCATACTTAACGATGGCATCAAGCTGGGTAACCTTTTGAATATTATCCGACTTCTTATTCTTATCTTTCTTCTTGGGAACCGCATTCTTACCTATAAGATTGATGAGCTCAACCCTGGCGTTCTTCTCATCGGAGAAGGCCACATCCGGCTCATATGCTGCTCCCGACCAACCCGACTGGAACTCCTCGAATATTTCATCACTTCCTACCTGGAAGTATCCGCGGCCGGTACCGGTTATATAAGCAGCATCGGGTCTTTTTATCATCTCATTTGAATCCGACTTGTCGGCAACACGCAGACACAGGCGGAATCTTGTATTTGACCAGATCTCGTCATCCACAACACCCGAAGGTTTCTGGGTGGCAAGGATAAGGTTTACACCGAGTGAACGTCCTACACGGGCTGCGGATACAAGAGACCTTACGAACTCAGGCTGCTCCTTCTTAAGCTCTGCAAACTCATCTGCGATTATAAGAAGATGCGGCATGGGCTCCGTTGCAACACCCGAGCGGTACAGCTCGATATATGCATCTATATGTTTTACCTTAAAATCGTTAAATAGCTTCTGGCGGTGCTTGATCTCGGCATTTATCGAAAGCAGAGCCCTGTTTGTCGCATTGCCTCCCAGGTTCGTGATAACTCCGGATACATGAGGAAGTCCTTCAAAGCTCTGGGCCATTCCGCCGCCCTTATAGTCGATAAGGATAAATGCTACCTCATCGGGATGATAGTTTATTGCAAGAGACAGTATATAACTCTGTAAAGTCTCCGACTTACCGGAACCTGTAGTACCTGCAACAAGTCCGTGAGGTCCGTGATATTTTTCATGGATATCAAGGTAGAGGGGCTGGTTTCCCGACTTGTAGCCGACCATTGCCCTCATGGATTCATAGGTACGGTTCTCAAGCCATCTGTGATAGATGTCAAGATCCTCAACCCTGGATGTTTTATACATATCAAGGAATGTAAGCATATCCGGTATGCCTGCAGAGACACCCATTTCGCGAAGATGGATGCCGGACAGCGACCTTGCAAAGCTCTCAGCCATCTGGGGCGACAGACGATCGAACGTTACATTGTCCCTTTCGGGGAATGTATTGACCGTTGAGAGGAAGTTATGAACATCCCCTTCGTCTGTAATAATGGCATTACAGCTGCTCGGAAGCTTGTCCGCAGAGTCTGCAAGCATAACTACGGATATACCCATATCCTCCGAAGGATTCAAAATATATTTACATATCGCTTCTTCTTCAATAAGCGAATGATCGGCTATAACAAAAACATAGTGCGGAAGGACCTTCCTATCCTTATCCTGCTCTTCCGCATTTCTTCCGTTCTTGTCCATACGGTCACGGATAACGCCGGATAAAAAGTACATTACATCACCGACACTGTTCTTATCACAGCACATAAGACGAAGTTTTCCGTCGGGAGCCCATACATGCGGAAGATATCTTAAATAACTCCAATCATCCCTTTCCTTCATCGGGAACACTATACACATCCTGACATCCGTATAAGCATGTGCACTTGCGATCTGTGTTGTTACGACTCTTGCAAGATTGAGCGCCTTGCTCCTGTCGGATGAAAGGATACCGACAAAACGGTTATCGTAAAGTGAGATCGAAACGGGAACATCCTTAAGCATTGACATCGCAAGCTTGATCTCGGATGTCTTATTGTTAAGGGGATCATGTGCCTGCATGAGCTGCTCCTTGGGGATCTCTATCTCATTGAATGAAGGTATGTTACCCTTGCCGAGACGTACATCAAGAAAATCCTCATGAACCGAACTCTTGCTCCAGAGTCCGGGAAGAGCCCTTATACCGAGTTCGGCAGCTTCTTGCGCCGAAGGATACTTTCTCTCAAGGACGCCTGCATTGTACTGCATCTTGTCCTTGATGGTGCTCATCATCTTAACAGCATAGGCTTCGTAATTCTCGACACGGTCCTTCTCGGTCTTAAGATATTTGGCTTCCTCGTACTTGTTGGAGGTTATGGCCCAGAATGCGCCGATACCGGCGGCGCCAAGACCCATGAAGAGACCGCCGAAACCCTGTCCGCCCGAAAGAGCCGCCCCGAGTGCCATGGGAATGATCATTGTAAATGCCGGTCCCACCGTGAACTTCATGGGCTGCTTCTCGTATTCCTGCTTGGGAGGACACTTTTCAAGAGTAAAGGTTTCCGTATCAAGCAGTTCAAGTTTTCTGGGTGTACGAAGGAAATAAGACTCTTCTTCCGCTGCCGGTTCCTCTTCTTCTCCTGCTCCGGAAGATGTTATGACTATCTCCTTAAGGTCACTTATCTTGCAATTGTCGTCCGGATTGTTTACGGCAAGTGAATTGCCCAGATATACTATCTTAAGTCCTATAACATAAATGGTATCTCCGAAGGAAAGAGCCTGCTCTCCCTGGATCATCCTTCCGTTAACAAAGGTTCCGTTCATTGAGCCGAGATCCTTTATAACTGCCCCATCACCCGATATGCTTATCTCGGCATGTTTGGGTGATACGAACTTGTTGGAGTAGCAGATTGCATTGGATCCGTCCTTACCGATGGTTATCTTTTTGGTACCGGAGCTTAAGAGATACTTCTTAAAATTGGTATCTCCTTCGCCGATCTCCTTCACTGTTATTGAAAATACCTGGCCGTCGGGGAATTCACAGTTAACGAATACACCCTGGCTGAAGGTGATGGAATCTATGGGTTTCTCGTTCTGCATGATAACGAACTGACCCTGGCCCGACATTGTCCATACACCGTCCCATACTTCCACGGGAAGGATTATGTCCTCGTCTCTGCCGCTTATGTAGGGCTTGATCTCAAGAGGGACCTTCTTGTTGTCCACGCTGGGAAGATACAGTTCACAAAATCCGTTCTCAAAAACGGCTGTCAGTAAATAGTTCATACTTTTTCTCCTCTTTAAATGTCTTCCATTCTGTCAACTGCTGTATTATAGATCTGCTTATACACATCCTGATTCTTCTCGGGCGCCATGAGTATAATTGAATAGAAACAGTACTTATTCGTTCTCACATCACGCCACATACCCGCACAGTAGCCTTCCCAGAAGGTAATACCTCCCACTACATCCCTGTATTCCGCAAAATATCCGCCTCTGTTTTCCGGTGCCTGAAGATCGCCGAGATACATCCTGCTCTCAATGTCCGGAAGGATAGCGTTTAAGCTCGTATCCGATGAATCTTTAAAGGCCTGTGCAAATACCTCATAGTTTTCATGATAATCATCAAAGGTCAGCTCTCCTGCATCCTCGTATGTTACTATGAACATCGCACCGTTATCATCGGACCATGCCGAAAAATCATCGCTGCCCGTATCAACCTTTTTAAACTGATCCTTTGGTACTACAAGACCCAAATGAATTGCATCTACCTCAAGTCTTCCGTCCGTTGAGGCTTCCTTGGGAGGATTCTCACCCGGTACCTTTATGGCATTCTCCGAATTTTTTTCTTCGAAAAGATCCCTTAACGCAACACAGTTATCATTTGTCTCGGCTTTTTCCATAACCGAGAAAAATACCTGGTAAATATCGCCGGCTTCATTGGATACATACCATGATGTAGCTGCTCCCTTAACAGCTGCACCCTCAACTTCGGTAGCAAAGGTACATTTATATGAATACTTGCCGGGATTATCCGATGCAATGTCGGTACTTACTTCGTCAGCCACTTGAACCTGCATTTCCTCGTCTTTAAGGGCTCCGCCTGCTACCTTTCCAAGATTATTCTGCATTTCCTTGGCCGATTGGAATCCGATATTTCCCTTATCCATAAACTTGTAGAGTGCCAGCACTGCTTCAGGCTCCGATCCGCCCTCCGAAGATAAGTGGATCTCAACACTCTCGGCATCTCCCTCTTCCGTCACTTGTGTAAATACAGACTCGGGATAGAAAAACTTAAGATCCACACCCTCCGTGGTGGTTGCATATTCTTTGTTGAATTCTGTTGTTGCAGGATCTATAGCAGCTGTTTTACTGCCGCCGTCTTTACCCTTAAGTGCAAATACCGCAACAAGGATGACTACTATAAGAGCCGCACCTATGGCAGCAAAAAGAGGGATCTTGGACTTTCCGACCGTCACCGTCTTCTCTTTGGCCATTGTCTTAATGGCATCCGTGTTTACCGTGTTAACTGCGGTATTGACTTTCGCCTTAAGTTTATCGACCTGGCTTGCACCTGCTTCTTCAGCTTCCCTGGCTGCCTGTTCAAGTGCCTGGCGTTCTTCTTCCGCCTTGCGCTTGCGTTCCTCAACCTCCTGCTCCATCCTGCGGACTTCCGCCTCGGCTGCGTCTCTCTTTGCCTGTTCCGCTTCAGCCTTCTTCCTTGCTTCTTCCTCGGCCTGTTTCTTCTTTTGCGTTGACACAAACAGTGCCTGAGTTTCTTCGTTGCTGTTGTTGTTTTCTTCGCCCATCCTGATCTGCCCCCTGTTTAATGATCTGAGTATATTGTTGATAGTTACTTTGATTACTTAATTCAAACTGTCTTATATATCCTTCAGCATGTCCAGAGACCTGTCGAATATCTGCTTATAAACATCCTGATTCTTCTCGGGTACAAGAGTTATAAATACATAGAAATAATGCTTCTGCGTCCTGACATCCGTCCAATATCCTATCCTGTACCTCTCCCAGTAGAAGATACCGCCTATCTTATCCTTATAATTGGCCGTATAATCAACTGTTGTATCACGGCTGTCGTAGGATTCATCAAGAAACATCCTGCTTTCCAGTGCCGTAAAATAGTTATTCACGCCTTTTTCAGCCATGGACTTGTACTGCTTATGGATCTCCTCGCGGGTTACGTTGGATTCTCCGCTTACCAGATCCGTTTCTGTCTCTATGGGATGTACGATCACCTGGGCACCGTTATTATCCAGAAATACTACATAATTCGTTTCGACCGGAGCCTTTTCGAACAGACCTTTGGGAGCCAGTATTCCCATGTGCATCTCTTCAACTTCTATCATCCCGTCCGTATCGGTTGATCTGGGAGGATTGTTTCCGGGAAGCATCAGTGATCCTCCGGCATACTTGTCGGTAAAGGTATCGCACAGTTTCTTGCAGCCATCGACATTCTCACCGGTATCCCTGCAGCATACAACCACACGCTTACACTCTCCGTTCCCGTTAAGTCCGACCCATGCCGATATCGCTCCGTTACCCTTCTCGGCCGATGTATAACTGCATTTATAAAAAAATCTGCTTGTTTCTTCATCCGATACATCCGCAGATGTTTCCTCTGTTACATTTATGTCAGGTATAAGTTCCTTAGCCTTTAACGTTATCCTTTCCTTAAAGGATTTCTGGAAAAGATCAGCGGGAGACATCCACGCATTATTCGCTGTTATGAACGAATCATCATTGTCCCACTTATAATCGGTTATCACGATATCGGTGTCGATGTTGCCGGTCTCCTGAGGACCGAAATGTATGGTCACTTCCCCGTCACCCTTTTCCTCGGTAACTTCCGTATACATACCGGCAGGATACATGAATTTCAGATCGAAGCCCTCTTCCTTGCTGACATATTCGGTATTGAATTCATCGTTTAACTGCGTTGTCTCCATCCGGGCTACGTTCTCGCTGCTGCCCGGGCCTCCTTTTTTCCCTCCGATGGCTACCACTGCGATGATGACCACTACAACTACCGCAGCTGCGATCCCGATATAGACAGGAAGCTTGGACTTACCGCCTGCCGATGATTCCTTTGGCTCTCCGGTCTTCCCGGGTTTAGCCGGTTGCGCTGCCGCTGACTCCCTGTTAAGCCTTCCTTCCGCAAGGGCTCTCTCTTCCTCTTCAAGCGCCAGCCTCTCTTCTTCGGCCCTGCGTTTACGTTCTTCCACTTCCTCTTCCATCCTGCGGGCTTCAGCTTCTGCTGCAGCTAACCTGGCCTGCTCTTCCTCGGCCCTTCTCTTTGCCTCTTCTTCAGCAGCTTTCTTCTTCTGGTTGGATACAAACAGCGCTGCTGTTTCATCATTGCTGTTGTTGTTAAAATTCTCGTCACTCATTTTAACCTGCCCCTTTAAATATCTTCCAATCTGTCGATGGCTCTTGTAAATATCTCTTTATAGATGTCCTTGTTCTTCTCGGGAGCAAGGAGGATAAGACTGTAGGTATATTGCCGGTTAGTCCTTACATCCGTCCATCCGTTAGTGTTGTATCCTTCCCAGAATGTAACGCCGCCGATGATATCCCTGAATTCCGCATTATAAGAATCCACACCGTCAGGGCTTGGCAGGTCGCCCAAGTACATCCTGCTCTCGACATATGGGTGGATCTGGTTAATTCCCTTCTGGGACCTTTCCTTGAAGAAATCCATTACATCCTGACCTTCTTTCGGAAGCTCATCCAGTGACATTTCATCTATTGCCTTATACTCAAGTATGAACATCGCACCGTTATTATCAGACCATGCATAGAAGAGGTCATCGGATCCGGTATCAAGTTTCTTAAAGGTATCAGCCGGTACCACGATACCCATATGTATGGGATCAGCCTCAAGCCTTCCGTCCGTTGAAGCCTCTTTGGGAGGGTTCTCTCCCGGTACCTTTATGGCATCGTCCGCATTCTTTTCTTCAAAGAGGTCTCTTAACTTTGCAACACCTTCGGCATTATCGGCCTTCTCTATCGTAAAGAAAGCTATTGCGTAAATATCACCGGATTTACCGGGCTCAAGCCATGAAGAATATGCTCCGTAGGCTCCTTCGCCATAGGAGAATGTACATTTATATGAATACCTACCGGGATTCTCGGCCGAAACCTCGGTACTTTGCTCGTCAATGATGGTAACGGGTGAATCGCTGTCGGTCAGGATTGACTTTCCCATGTCTGTAAGAGTCTTCTGCAGCTCCTTGGCAGACAGGAATCCGAGAGTTCCCTTTTCGATCAGCATATTGGCCATTACCATTGTAGGTGCTCCCGATTCATCTCCCGTTCCCAAGGTGATGGTGGTACCTTCATTGTTCCCTTCTTCCGTCACCTGTGGAAATAAAGCCTCAGGGTATGAAATCGTAAGATCCACACCCTCTACGGTGGATGTATATTCTTTATTAAATTCTATGGAAGAGGGATCCTCTGCTGCCGCAACGGCTGCACCTGCACCGGTGCCGGCATCGCCGCCCTTACCCTTGAGTGCAAATACGGCTACAAGGATGACTACGACTGCCGCTGCTCCGATGATCGCAAATAGAGGAACCTTTGACTTTGATTTTACGGATCCCGATCCTGCTGCGGTGTTTACCGCACTCTTAAGCTTTTCAACCCGGTTTTCCCCGGACGCCTCAGCTTCCGCTGCCGCCTGTTCAAGTGCCTGACGTTCTTCCTCCGCCCTGCGCTTTCGCTCCTCTAACTCCTGTTCCATCCTGGCTACTTCGGCCTCGGCTGCCTCACGCCTTGCCTTTTCTTCCTCAGCCTTTCTTCTTGCCTCTTCCTCGGCCTGTTTCTTCTTCTGCGCCGATACAAACAACGCAGTAGTTTCTTCATTGTTATTCATGTTTTCTTCACTCATATTTAACCGCCCCCTGTTAAGTAAGTGTTATGATAGTTACCGTTTAATTCTATTATCACCGAAACTTTTTCGATACATACTAAAAGTATACTTTTAACGATCTTATGCTATACTTATTGAAGATAAAAAAGGAACTTAAGATATGGGAAAGAAGATCGATTCCGAAGCCGACGGTATGTATTTTATCGAATCGGGTACTGTTGTTATTCTGGACAAAAACAACAGGCAGATCAATATGCTTCACGTAGGACAGTACTTTGGGGAATATGCTGTTTTGTCCGGGCAGAGACGTCTGTCAACTGTCCGCTCTAAGGGAAGGACCGTTCTGTACAGGATGGCCGGTAAAGACCTTCTGGATTTTCTGTATAAACACCCGGGTATTGATGACTGTCTCAATATGATCACCGCTTCCTATACAGTATATACACCGGCTAAGGAAAAAGGTGTGGTGCGTGAAAAACTTGCACTGTTTTACAGTATGCTGCCGACGGTACTGTGTTCGTTTATCCCTCTTTCTCTGTGGGGGATCTTTGTGACGGGAACTCTGTTTGCCTTCGGCCTGCTGCCTGCATCAAGACAGTTAAAAGAAGCACAGAAGCGGTATGAGGAAACATCCGAACTCTATCCGAAAGGATCTGAAAAATACTTAAGCGCACACGACACGGAAGTCTGGGGACGGATCTCCAACGTCATTCTTCCTGTCATTGTTTTAGCCGTTTCTTCGCTTACGCTTCGAAGTATCACAGGAAAAAGCTTTATAACGGACCACAGCACTTAACGCAGTGACCACCTTTCTTCCGGCCATAATATTTATCCTTGCAATGTTTTTAACGATCGCTCTCGGCTCCTCCTGGTCCATGTATGCCATTGTTTTTCCGATTGTGATCGGACTGGCGTCCCATCTGTCAATAAACCCTGCTCTCCTGATCGGTGCAGTCGCAGGCGCGGGGATCGCAGGTGAAAAGAACTGTGCGTTTATACTAAATGTATTAAACAAGGTACTTTCTTATATCCCCTCTCTTTTCAAGCATCAGCTTTTCCTTTACCACTGCAACAAGCTTTTTGGTATAAGGCATGGAAATATAGAGGATATCGCAGATCTCGCTGTCCGAGCGGAATTCCGCCATCAGCTCCGCAACCTCACGTTCCCTCTGTGTCAGGGGTTCCGGCAGGGCTTCAAGCATGTATTCGTTGAGCTTCCCTTTATCTTCGATCTCCGAGTAAAGGTCAAGATAATGCTGTACCCTGGCAAAGAGGACTTTACTCGGGACAGGTTTCTTTAAATAATCCACCACATCCATCTCAAGACCTCTGCATTCGGATATCTCATCGGTCATTCCGGTCAAAAATACAACGGGTATCTTCTTAAACTTTTCATTTCCTTTTAATCTGCCAAGCACCTCATAGCCGTCCATCCCGTTCATTGCGATATCAAGGACGATCAACTGCGGCATTCCGACTCCCACGGCTCTGTTAAGGGCTTCAAGAGCATCTTCGCCGGATGTGAAACCGGTCACGTTATAGATTGCCTCCATCTGGCGGACCATAAGGTTTAATGTCTCGACATCATCATCTATTATCATTACGCGTTTTTTACTCATGTCCCTTTTCCACCGCCTCCGACAGTCTCCTTAATCCTTCTCTCACTCTTGCATATTCATCAAGGATTATGGGATTTATCTCTTTTGAAAAATCATCATCATGCCGGATCTCCACAGATTCTGTCATCTGTGCAAGCAGATGCGCCCCTATACCCCTGGCGATCGACTTGACCGCATGTATCTGCAGGTAGTAATCCTCGTCGTATCCGGACCTGTTTAATCTGGTGATATTATCATCCGCATACTCATCGAATAACTTAACCCTTGTCATGAATTCTTCCGCATTTCCGGCATTGTTTTCCATAGCGTAATTAAGATCGATACCGTACGGCATGAATTTCTTCCTGTAGCTTTCGATCCTTTCAAGAGTAAGCCCGTCCTCCTGCTCGGTCTTAATGGTCACCACCTTATCGGGAATAAAACGGACTATCGTATCAAGCAGATCCCCGGCATTTACCGGTTTAGGAAGGAATTCCGCAAACCCCTGAGACAGCAGCCGTTCCCTCACACCGTCCATTATATCCGCGGTAAGTACTATTACAGGAGTCTTAAAATCGGGATATTCCGCCTTTATCTTCTCAAGAGTCTCAGCACCGTCCATATTCGGCATCCTTAAATCCATAAGGATAAGGTCGTATTCCCTTATATCTATCATCTCAATAGCTTCGAAACCACTCTCTACATCATCTATATGTATAAGGGACGGCTCCAGAAAAAGCCTTATGACTTTACGGTTAAACTGATTATCATCGACGACCAGTATCCTTGCATCGGGTGCGATGAACTGATCCTTAAGCCTTTTCTTTCCGGAGGTCTCCGCTTCTTTTGCTTCTTTTTCAATGATCTCTTCCTTATCGGAATACTCTTTAAGCGGCAGGTTTACCGTAAAAACTGTACCTTCATCTATAACACTCTCACACCTTACAGATCCTTCCATCGCATCAACGAGTTCCTTGACGATCGCAAGACCAAGTCCGCTTCCGCTGGTTTCCTTATAAATCTCCTGAACTCCTCTCTCAAAGGGCTTGAATATCTTTTCGACAAATTCCGGAGCAATGCCTACACCCGTATCCCCTACTTCAATGATAAGATCTCCTTTCCATCCTACATTCAGGCTTACTTTTCCCTTCTTTGTATACTTGATCGCATTGGACAGGAGGTTATTTATAATCTTACGTATGATGTCTGCATCCCCCAGAAGATATCCGGGAACGCTGTCATCGATCTTGTGATCGAAATCAAGTCCGGCTTTGTCCGCATGCGGCTGCCACATCATCACGGTCTCGTCAAAAAAATGCCTTACATTAATGGGCTGGTCAAGAAGATCCATCTTACCGACTTCTATCTTTGTAAGATCGAGCATATCATCGATAAGAGAGAGCAGTATCTTTCCCGAAACATTGCTGTCATTTACCCATTCCCTGATCTTTGCGGATGATGTGTTCGTAACGATCATCTCGTTCATTGCCATCATCGTGTTAAGCGGCGTCCTTATATCATGGCTCATCTTGGCAAGAAAATCGCTTTTAGCCTTATTTGCTTCCTCGGCGGCAAGGATGGCCTCATTAAGCTTTAGCTGATTTTTCCTGTATACGCGTATCTGAAAATACATGGTGACCGCAAGAGAGATGGAAACTATTGTCTCGCATACAATGGCATCCATGATATATACTTCCTTACTTGCGTTCATCTTAACAGACATCGGGTTATAGTAAGTATGCAGGCTCAGCGCGGCATACCACGCAAGTTCGAATATGACCAGTACCGCCATGGTTACGCCGTTTAAAAGAAAAGCCGTAAATACAACGGCAAATACGAAGAAAAACGGAACCCCGGCATAAAAACCACCGCTCGCAAGATATATAACGGTGAACAGACCGATGAATATGATAAGCACGGTAAGGACCATCGCTCTTTTGTAATTTCCGGTTTTTCTTGTATAGATGATCAGCGCCAACGAAATGAAAACCCCTGACAGGCACTCAAAAAACGGCTGCAGCCTGAAACCGAACAGCAGATTATATAAGGCGACCACGGCACTTACGGTCATCCCGCAAACTGCAAGGATGTTAAATGCCGCTACCTGTATCTCGCTTCCCTCCGGAACGATAAGTTCCCTTAGTTTTGTAAGATAATTTTTCATGTCAGGCTCCCAAACCCTCTCTTACACTGCCGGCAGATCTCCCGGTCTTATTCCTGCGTTAACGCCGAGAAGCTGAAAGTCACGTCGTTTCCGTCATTTCCTATATTTACCGTATAACTCCTCGTTTTATACCCGTCTTTGCTCAATGTGATGACATGTGAGCCTGTTACCTTCCCGGTGCTTACGGGTGCTATGCCCACATAGTTCCCGTCAAGGTATACTTCGACTCCTGCCGGCTGTTCTATATGTATCTTCTGTATCCCCGATATCACGGGAACAGAGGTACTCGTTGAAGAAGATGAACCCGATCCGTTCTGCTGCGTTATCACGGTACCTGTATTTGTTGAAGACAGCTCGTTCCCGCTCACGATCTCTGTTGACGAAGAACTTGTGGAAAAACTCGATGAGCTTGATGAACTCGATGATGAACTTGAAGTATCCTCTCTCTCTTCATCCATCGTTATATCTATCTCCGCATAATCGGAACCGACCCTTATGTTTGAATTTATGGTATCATATCCGGCACATTCAACCCTTATCGCATGTACGCCGAACTCGAGAGGTACCCTCTCTTCAAAATCGGTTATCTCATCATCTATATACAGTCTGGCATAATCGGGTTCTATCTTGAACAGTATGTGCCCGATCGCCACTTCTTCTATCTCTATCTTCGACAGATCGATCGATGTTTCCTTATCCCGTGCTATCGTTACATCTTCCTGTCCGGCATAACCCCTGTTGGTCACCTTGACCGTATATTTTCCTTCACCCACGGGGATCAGCATATCCTCGGTTATGGGCTTTATTATCTCCTGTCCTATCTCGATCCATCCGCCCACAAAATAAGTATCGTTAAGGACTCTTAAATACCCGTGTCCCTTATCCACAATGACCGACAGTACCTGCTTATCGATCCCGCGGACTATAAGCCGGTCCATATCCGTCACATCCATGATCTCTATTTCCTTATCCTGTGAAAATATCTTAAGATCATTCGTGAAACTGAACGCCTCGTCACCGATCATCATGACCTTTTTATGCTCATCGAATGAAAATCTTGTAACATCGGTATAAGTCCATATCTTATCGGATATCTTAAGACCGCTTAACTTCCTTGTGGCCTTTGAGTAATACAGTTCAAATATCTGCCCCGGCATGATCTGCGGCAGAGTCATCGCATCTCCGTGACGACCTTCTATCTTAACCCCGCTCTCATACGGAAGTTCATATACCTTGCCTGTGGAAACATCCTGAAAACTCATGAACCTGTCTTCTTCGTTTATATCAAGCAGAAGTCCGTGTATGCCTTCCTCTCTGCCCTCCGGGATCTCAGTGGAAGCTTCCTCCTGCTCCGTCTCCTGTTCAACCCTGTCCACAGCCTTCTGTCTGGCATATTCCATTATGATAAGATAACAGGCCACAAACATTATAAAGATTATAACGCATATGGGTACTATGGCTCTTCTCATGAAAACTCTTCCTTATATATATTGATAACCCTCTCTGTAAGATATTCCTTCGTATTATGCTCCGGAACATCAAGTACTTCATCAAAAAGTCTGTTAAGTATTTCTCCAAGCTTTGGACCCGGCTTTATACCAAGTTCCATAAGATCGGAACCGGTCAGGGCAAGCTCCTTTATCGACAGGCAGTCACCGCGCTTTATTATCCTGTTGTATATCTCTTCGCACTCATCGATATCCTTAAGTTTCTCTTCCCGGTACATAAGACTCTGTGCGCAGATATCACATCGCCTTACGATAAACCAGAGCGGCATGAGCTCTTTTGAGATAAGTACTATGGTCTGCCTTACTCTTGCCTCCGTCAGCTTTTTCCTGTGATCATGATATCTGACCAGTCTCTTTACCTTATTTAAAGTATCATTATCGTACTTAAGCCTGTGCATTACCTCTGAAGTTATACCTTCACTGAAGGCGGAATGACCTTTAAAATGTTCTCGACCGTCTTCATCCGTGGTCTTGGCGGCAGGTTTGCCGGAATCATGCAAAAGCATTGTCAGCCTTATGATCTTTATGTCGTTCTCAGACAGGTTTTCATCAAACCTGACCGAATTTTTAAGTGCTTCTATCGTATGGATCCCTACACTGTACATATGGTGCGGCGTATTCTGCGAAGTTTCCATCATCAGGTCGAACTCCGGAAGTATCACCCCTGTTACTCCCGTCTCATACAGGGTAAGAAGCTTCTCCGGATTCTTTGACATAAGGAGCTTCTGCAGTTCCATCCTGATCCTCTCCGCACTGATCTTACTTAGATTGGGAGCCAGTTCCTCTACCGCTTTCAGGGTTTTCTCATCTATTTCATAATCAAGCTGTGCCGCAAATCTTACTGCCCGAAGTATCCTTAGAGCATCCTCATTAAACCGGTCGGCCGGTTCTCCCACGGCCCTTATCTTTTTTCTTTTGATATCCGAAAGCCCGTCGAAGAGATCCACGATCCCCTTCTCATCATTATATGCCATCGCGTTGATGGTAAAGTCACGCCTCTTTAAGTCTTCTTCAAGACTTGCGGTGAAGGTCACCTGCTTCGGATGTCTTGAATCCTCATATGCTCCGTCGATACGATATGTTGTAACCTCAAATCCGTCGTTACCCAACATTATTGTAACGGTTCCGTGCTGTATGCCGGTGTCGATCGTACGTCTGAACAGCGATTTTACCTGTATTGGCGTGGCAGATGTAGTAATATCCCAGTCGTTCGGTTCCTTACCCAACAAACAATCCCGTACGCATCCGCCCACGGCATAAGCCTCGAAGCCCTCATCTGTGAGTTTATTGATGATAAGCCTGACCTTATCCGGCAGTTCTATATGCATACGGGATCCTTTTATATTATCGTTGTCGATTATTTCCATTTCCTCTGCTGTCTTCCCGGACCGGATCTGTTATCCGACCAGCTTTACAGTCTCTCTTGCGATCGCAAGTTCTTCGTTCGTCGGGATCACAAGCACGCTCACCTTTGCTCCGTCGGGTGAGATCACTGCTTCTTCTCCTCTTATATTGTTCTTATCCTTATCAACTCCTGTACCAAGGTATCCGAGATACTCTCCTATCATCTGACGGACTTCTATATTGTTCTCTCCGACACCTGCGGTAAATACTATCGCATCCACTCCGTTCATTGCCGCAGCATACGAACCTATATACTTCGCCACCCTGTACGAATATGCCTCCAGTGTAGTCTTAGCCTGCTCGTTTCCTTCGTGTGCGGCCTCTCCGAGATCCCTGAAATCGCTTGATACTCCGGACATACCGAGCACACCCGATTTCTTGTTGAGGATATTGAGCATCTCGTCTATGGTCAGCTTTTCCTTATTGCTGATGAACTGCAGGATCGCGGGATCTAAGTTTCCGCTCCTCGTCCCCATGAACAATCCTTCAAGCGGTGTAAGTCCCATGCTCGTATCAACACATTTACCGTTCTTTACCGCGCTTATGCTCGCTCCGTTTCCAAGATGGCATACGATGACCTTAAGATCATTTATATCCCTTCCCAGGAATTCCGCAGCCCTCTTTGATACATATTCATGGCTTGTTCCGTGGAACCCGTATCTCCTGACCTTGTATTTCTCATAATACTCATACGGGATACCGTAAAGGTAAGCTTTCTTGGGCATGGTCTGATGAAACGCCGTATCAAACACGGCAACCATCGGCACATTCGGCATTATCTTCTGACATGAACGGATGCCTATAAGGTTTGCCGGATTGTGTAAGGGTGCCAGATCGTTGCATTCCTCTATCGCCTTTATGACCTTTTCGTCTATTATCGTTGCGGATGAAAAACTCTCTCCGCCATGGACTATCCTGTGTCCTACCGCACCTATCTCATCAAGGGATGAAATTACTCCGTTTTCCTTATCGATAAGACTCTCTATCACAAGCTTTACGGCTTCTGTGTGATCTGGCATGTCTGCCTGCTTCTTTATCTTATCCTTTCCCTCGGGCTGATATGTCACCATACCCCCGTCTATCCCTATCCTTTCGCATAACCCCTTCGCCAGTACCTCCTCCGTATCGGAATCGATGAGCTGGAATTTAAGGGATGAACTTCCGCAGTTTATGACCAAAACCTTCATTTTTCTTACCTTCTCTCTTCTTATTATATTAATAACATTTCTTCCTTTTGCCGGATGATCCTAAGCCTGTCTTAATAAGCCTTGCCCCAGTAAACCATCTTCTTGGCGGCCTTTCCGCAGCAGACACAGGTATCCGCAAGCTGCTCCTGCTCAAACGGCATACAGCGGCTCGTTACCGCAAGCTCTTCCTTTATCGCATCCTCACAAGCCTGATCACCGCACCACATAGCCTTTACAAAACCGGTCTCTTCGGCAAACAGCCTTCTGAACTCACTCATATCCTTGGCAACAAAGGTATGTTTTTCCCTGTGTTCTCTTGCTCTCTCAAGCATCTCGACCTGCATCCTGTCAAGGAGCTCCGTGACCTTTGCCTCTAACTCGTTAAACGAAACCTCGGTCTTCTCCCTTGTATCGCGGCGGCAGAGAACACATTTTCCGGCTTCAAGGTCCTTGGGTCCTATCTCAACACGAAGAGGGATTCCTCTCATTTCCTGCTCTGAGAATTTCCATCCGGGACTCTTATCCGTATCGTCTATATCTGCCCTGCACACCTTCTTAAGTCCGGCACAGAGTTCTTCGGCCTTTTCAAGCACTCCCTCCTTCTTCTGCTGGATGGGTATCACCATAACCTGAGTCGGTGCGATCTTAGGAGGCAGGCACAGACCGGAATTATCACCATGGACCATGATAACGGCACCGATAAGCCTTGTTGTCGTACCCCATGAAGTCTGATGAACATACTTAAGAGTATTGTTCTTATCCGTATACTGTATCTCGAACGCTTTGGCAAATCCGTCTCCGAAATTGTGGCTGGTACCGGACTGCAGCGCCTTACCGTCATGCATGAGTGCCTCTATCGTATAGGTGGCCTCGGCTCCCGCGAACTTCTCCTTATCCGTCTTGCGTCCTTTTATAACGGGGATCGCCAGAACCTGCTCACAGAAATCCGCATATACGTTGAGCATCTGAAGAGTCCTCTCTTCGGCTTCTTCTGCGGTCGCATGTGCGGTGTGGCCTTCCTGCCATAAGAACTCACGGCTCCTTAAGAAGGGCCTTGTTTCCTTCTCCCAGCGCACTACCGAACACCACTGGTTGCAGACCTGGGGAAGATCCCTGTAACTGTGCACCGTGTTTTTATAATAATCGCAGAAGAGAGTTTCCGAGGTGGGACGCACGCACAGCCTCTCCTGAAGCGGCTGCATCCCGCCGTGGGTTACCCATGCAACCTCCGGCGCAAACCCTTCCACATGATCCTTTTCCTTATTTAATAAGCTCTCGGGGATGAACAGGGGAAGATAAACATTCTTAACCCCGGTCGCCTTGAACCTCTCGTCCATCTGGCTCTGTATCAGCTCCCAGATGGCATAACCCGCAGGCCTTATGACCATACAGCCCTTTACCGAAGTGTAATCAAGCAGTTCTGCCTTCTTTACAACATCCGTGTACCACTGGGCAAAATCATCCTCCATCGCGGTGATCGCTTCGACAAGCTTCTTCTCAGCCATTTTCATAATCTCCTTACATTAGAATAAATCCATTATATGATTGTATAAAATATAGATGTTTTATGCAAGTGCTTAAGTTATTTGATCATCTGTTACCGTCTCTTCATCCTGCTTATCGGTAGAATCCCAAAAAGAGTCACCGTCCTTTCGGATATCAAGTTCAAAATCCATCCTTTTACCCGTGCTCGGATGCTCAAAGCTTAAACGATATGCGCACAGCCTTATACTCCTGTCGGGTTCCGCCGTTTTTGCTCCGTATTTTACATCACCAACTATCGGGTGTCCCGCATGCGACAGCTGTGCCCTTATCTGATGGAACCGTCCCGTCATAAGTTCTATATCCAGCAATGTTATTTCCTTATCCCTGTTTATGCCGGTCACTGTATACGAAAGTATTGCCTTCTTTGCGTCCTTTGTCCCTTTTGCAACTACTTTGGCTGTATTTTCTTTTGTTTTTATCAGATGATCTTCAAGCACCTTCCTTTCATGAGTCTCTATAATGCCTTCAACAACGGCATAGTAATGTTTGTCAAAAATGCCCTCTCTTACCTGTCTGCTCAGTTTTCCCGCAGCCTTTTCATTGACCGCAAAGACAACTATCCCCTTAACCGGCTGGTCAAGACGATGTATCACTCCCAGATAGGAACCGCCGTTTTTTGCATGCAGGTGGTTTTTCAGTTCACTCACCATATCCTTCTGCGTGATACTGCTTGTCTGGACCGGCATTCCAGCAGGTTTTTCAACCACAATGATATCTTTATCTTCATATAATATATTCATTTTCGTATTTTTCCTCAGATCATTTAAGAAGATCGAACATGATCATCGTTTCCGTTTACCGTTACCCGTTCATAACAGATACTGTCCCGTTTTGATCCATACAATATATAGTATCTTCTATAGATTTATTGGCACATGCTGTGGTATAATGATTACTCACTACATATATAATTTACTCTGATACCATGAACCAATACAACAGCATTGAAGAAGAAATAATAAAGAGAAAATCCGTAGCAAAACGTGAGGGCGCCGCGAGACTGCGCAAAAAACAGCAGCTCATCGACCGGCTGTTCAGATTCGTGCTCCCTGCCGTCATTGCAGTCGCTATAATAACCGGGGCGGTTTTCCTCATCCTTATGTCACATGAGGAAGAAGAGGAAAAGGCAGCTGTTATGCCCAACATCTCGATAGAGAAGATCGCGACCGAATTCCCCGAGGAAGAGGAAGTCAAGCCCGAACATAACCTTACAGTATATTCGGCCGGGGATAATGCTGCGACCACCGGTCTTCCCTCGGATGTCGTAAGCAGTTACGGGATCCTTATCGATCTTGCCGATGATACCATTTTAGCACAGCGTAATGCCAGAGAACGGATCAGTCCCGCGTCAATGACCAAGATACTGACAGCCCTCGTAGCCTGTGAGCATCTGACCGAAGAGGATCTTGATCAGAAAATGACCATTACCCTTGAGTTCACGGATTACAGTTACAGAAATGACTTAAGTGCAGTGGGCTTTGCCGAAAATGAAGAGGTCACGATAAGGGATCTGTTATACGGAACGATCCTTCCTTCCGGCGGAGACGCTGCCATAGCACTTGCCACCTATATCGCAGGCTCTGAAGAAGCCTTCGTTGAGATGATGAACGAGAGGCTCAAGGAACTGCAGTTATCAGACAGCACACATTTTACCAACGTTGCGGGAATGTATGACGAACAGCATTACAGTACCGTTTATGATATGGCAATGATAATGCACGCGGGCATAGACAATAAAATGTGCCGTGAAGTGCTGAATGCCCATACCTATACAACATCTCCGACAGAACAGCATCCCGAAGGGATCACGGTTTCCAACTGGTTCCTCCGCCGTATAGAGGATAAAGACTGCGGGCTTACGGTAGAATGCGCCAAGACCGGTTTCGTGGTCCAGTCGAGGAACTGTGCCGCCAGCTTTGCGGACGATGAAGACGGACACGGATATATCTGTGTCACTGCCGATTCATCCAGCGGCTGGCGCTGTATATATGACCATGTGTCGATCTATTCGGCTTTTTCGGGAATTACGGAACGTCCCGCAATTCCCGCAGATGATGCTCTTCCCGATGATGATACCCTTACCGGAAACGAAGATGCGTCTCCTGAGCTCTCTGAAGAAGATATTCTCAGTTCTCCGGCGGAATATGCACCTGCCGTACAGGATGATGAACCGGCTGCGGAAAAACCCAGGAAAAGCTCCGGGATCACGGTTAATAATACCGTTATAAACAGTTCCGGGAACTGAAAGTATTACTTATATCGCGGATCATACGCTCAGTCACATCCGAAGTTCCCTACACTCCCGTCTGCGAACGGACTTCCGACATCGCATCTTCCGTGATGATGCACTTCTCTTACAAAATCCTCACGCTCGGTCTCCACACGATGCACCCCTATCCTGCTCACACCTTCCTGTGTTTTTGAATCGAGCATTTTTATCACTTCTTCTATTTCCTCATTGCTTGGTATGATGACTTCGTTTTTATCTCTTCCGGTCATTTTCTCACCCCCTGATCATCCAAAGATCCGTTGATCTGTTCTCTTCCTATTGACTTATCAAGTCCTATCAACTTGAAAAAAACCTGCCTTAAGTATATACTATAAACCTCTTTATATACAATAATAACGGACAGGATCGTAAATTGAGCAGTGATAAAGGACTGAAAAGAATAGCATATTTTGATATGGCAAAGGGTATCGGCATACTGTTGGTGCTTATAGGTCACCTTCAGAACGATATCATCTTTTCCTATTCCCCCCATATCTTAAGCCTCTGCTCGTGGATATTCTCTTTTCACATGCCTTTGTTCTTTATCATATCCGGTATGCTCATTTCCTGTAAGCGGGAAGAAGAAAAAGATCTGAAGGATATCGTCAAACGAAAATTCCGCTCGATCATGATCCCTTACTTCTGGTTCAGCCTCATCTACATCCTCATTGTGCTGTATTCATTGCTCATAACCAAAGTCGTTCCTCTTAAGACATTGTTCATCCAGTTGTGGTATGTGCTCGGGATGCACGGAATGAATGTCTTATGGTTCCTTCCCGCACTTTTTGCTTCCGAAGTCCTGTTCCTGTTCATTACCCAACGTTTTAAAGGAAAGAAAGCTGTATTTATTATCCTTGGATTATCTGTTGTTGCGATGTGCGCAAACAGTGCAAGGCAGTATTTACCCAACAATCCGGCCATCTATGAGAGGATCGATGAATTTATCATCACTGCGCTTCGCCCGGTATTTGCCTGTGTATATGTCTTAACGGGTTATCATCTGTACAAGGGTCTTGAATATATCAAAGGAAAGGCACGTAACCTAAATATCATTGAACTGATCCTCATGCCTGTCCTTCTTGCTCTTGATATCTATATAAACACTCTTAACCGTCCTGTTGATTTCCGTTCTCTTGTGCTAAACAATTATCTTCTTTATTATATATGCTCTGTCTGCGGTTCCGTGTTCATCATACTCTTAAGCCGTGCTCTTTCACGTATCCGCGGCTTTAAAAATACAGCAGGATCCTCATCTTCCGAAGCAGAAAAATACACCGCCTTCCCCTTTATAAGGTTCTGCGGTGTCAATTCGCTCTTATTCATGGCTGTCCATAACAACTCCGAGATCATGAAACTTGCCCTTCTTGCAGCTATGTACGTAAACCAGTATGTTACCAGGGCACGCGGTTATATCAGCTATGCGGTAGTGATAGCCGTATATCTTATATACACTTCCCTTACCATACTTTTGATAAACAGGTTCTTCCCCTTCCTCACCGGCAGGTCCGGACACCGCAAGCTTGACGAATAATACTATTTCTTCTAACTGATATCTATTCAGAACAGGCTCAAAATACTTCGTATTTTTCGCTGCATTGGACTCATCCAATACATAACATCAGGGGATATCATTCTTTCAAGCAAGCTTGACGAATAATTTCCCCTGATGTTATGTGCTGTTCTGAATAGTTATGACATATTTGCATATCGGATTACCTTCGGCCGAGAACCTTTCTTCATACTCGGTCATTATATTGCCCTTCATCATCTCTCCGTCATTATGAAGATCATATGTGAGCTTAAGTATTTCCCAGCCTGCTGCCGGAACCTCATCAATGGCAAAATCAAACAGCTCCCTGTTATCCGTCTTAAATTCAAGCACTCCGCCGGCCTTCATGATCTGTGTATATCTGTTCAGGAAATTGCACGACATCAGGCGCCTTTTGGCGTGTCTGTCCTTTGGCCATGGATCCGAAAAATTAAGATATATCCTGTCGATCTCATCCCCGGCAAAAACATCCGTGATATATTCCGCATCCATCCTTATGAACACAAGGTTTTTAAGTTCATTTGCCTCCATTTTCTGGATGGCCCTAAGCAAAACGCTTGAATATTTCTCTATCCCCACATAATTGATATCGGGGTTCATTGAAGCAAGCTCTGTTATGAACCTTCCCTTTCCCATACCTATCTCGATATGAATCGGAAAGTCATTTTTAAATATCTCCTTATTCCAGCATCCTTTATATTTTTCGGGCTCATGCACCACATATTTGTTTTCTGCTATGAATTCCCTTGAACCCGTTATATTCCTAAGTCTCATACTTCCTCCAAAACATCATGGTGTCCTAAGTATATCATTTCTTTTGTGATTAGTTAACCTCTGTTTAATTGCTGTTTTATTCGCAAAAACTCTTTGGCAACCGGGCTGTTTTATTGTATGATGTAACTGTCCGGAAATACTATCATTTCGAGGTCTTATGAGATATTTAAAGAGATCCTTTTTTTTCATAATAATATATATCCTACTGTTTTCATACAGCATACCCGTTTATGCCGTGAACACCAAGCCTACCGCCGAACAGAAGGCCGCTGCGGAGGAGCGCAAGTTCCTCACCGTTGAGAGCAATGAGTGGAAGGGCTGGCCGGAAGGTCCCGTGCTTGGTGCCGAAGCTGCTATACTCATGGATTTTAATACGGATACCATCCTGTATTCCAAAAATATCCATGAACAGCTCTACCCTGCCAGCACGACAAAAATGATGACCGCTCTTCTTACCATCGAAAACACTTCAATGGATGAGATAGTCACATTTTCCCATGAAGCCATACACAATGTTGATTCGGATTCCAGCCGTATCGGAATCGATGTCGGAGAGCAGCTCACGGTAGAACAGTGCCTGTACGGTCTGATGCTCGGTTCAGCCAATGAAGTGGCATATGCCCTTGCGGAACACGTTGCGGGAAGCCTTGATGCCTTCGTTGATATGATGAATGAGCGGGCGGCAGCGCTTGGCTGCAATAATACGCATTTCATAAACGCCAACGGACTCCCGAATGAAGACCATTATACCTGTGCCTTCGATCTGGCTCTGATCGCCAAGGAATGTTACCGCAACGAAGCCTTTGCCAATATATCTGGTACGAGGAACTACACTATTCCGGCAACCAATATCCAGTCCGAGGAGCGTATCATGGATAACCATCATCTGATGGTACAGGGCTTCAGATATGAATACAATGGGTTTATCGGCGGTAAAACGGGTTACACCAAAGACGCAAGACAGACTCTTGTAAGCTGTGCCGAACGCAACGGCATGCGTCTTATCTGTGTCATTATGAAGGAGGAAAGCCCTGATCAGTTCATAGATACGCAGAAATTGTTTGACTACGGCTTTGACGGATTCCAGATACTTAATATAAAGGCAAATGAGACCCGATATACGCTGGACAGTTCGACCTTCTTTAAGACAGACTTAGATATCATGGGCAGTTCGAAACAGGCCCTTGACTTAAATGATTCGGGTACGGTGATAATCCCCAAGACAGCCTCTTTTGAGGATGCAGATGTTGAACTCACCTATGCCGACGGATCGGAAGGATATGTAGCAACGCTTGATTACTATTTTTCCGGAAACCACGTCGGCTTTACCACTCTCGATTATGCTCACAGCAATAAGGAAGTGTTCGAATTTGCAAATGTACTGAGGGCATCTATGGAAGGAAATTCTCCACAGACCCTTAAACGTAACAGGAATGTGGTATTCGTAAATGTACGCAGGATAATCATCATCCTTGCATCCGTACTCGGAGCGATCCTTATCTTCCTGTTCATGAAATCCTTTATCCTAAGTTATTCCTATTCAGGCAGGCATATGAAGAATATAGAAAAGAAACGCTATAGAAAACGGAAAAAGAATATGAAATTATAAAGAGAAGGCTTATTCGGCCTTCTCTTTTTTCATATGTCGCTTCTCCATCCGCTGAAGCCTTAACTTATCCTGTTTTTCGCGTATCTCTTCAGCAACATCTTCGCCCACAAGCTTAAGTGTCTTTATGACATATACGTTCCCGTCATCAGCCTTCTTCATCCTTACCTTGCCCTTAAGATATCCATGTTTCCTGCAATAGGCGAGGCTGAAATAATTCTTGCCGTTTACCGAAAACCACTTGATCATCTTTTTTGCATTCCGTCCGCAGAGATAGCATTTCGTCGAACTTACGGCTTTATCTTCGATCGCGGTATTCTTATCCGGAAATTCGCGTGAGATATATTTTGAATAAGTCTTGAAATTGGCATGTATCTCCTGGCGCTTATTCTGCGGTACCATAAAGACATCATAAGATACATATTTCTCGATCTCCGGTTTGAACGCATCTATTATCTTAAATACCTTGGCGGTATAATACGCATCCGAATGTGCCCGGTGAAATGGTATATCCTTCTCTATATGAAGATAATCGACCGCCCATTCAAGTGCGCGCCTTATCTTCCCGTCTTCATAGGTCATGGAGAAGAACTTCTGGATGTCAAAATACATCAACGGTCCCTTCGACAGCTCATCCATTCCGTAATAGACCATATTCCTTTGAAGCTCCGTAAGATCCAGCGTTCCCCAGATACAGAATACATAATCCCTGCCGCACCATTCAAGAAACTCCTGCATAACTTCGGGAAAAGGACGTCCGTTCTCAAGCTCTTCCTTATCCAGGTTTATTATCTTGGTAGTGATATAATGAATGGTATGGTAAATCTGCGGTTTGATGATCTCATCAAAATCTCCGATGACCTTCATCTTCCGGTTAAGCTTGACGGCACCGATCTCAAGTATTTCAAAAGGCAGACCGTAATCTTTTATATATTTATCCGAAGCCTGATTCCATTCCAGGTCAAGTACGATATAATTCATAGGCTTTATTATACTATCCGCTTATGATTATTTCAATTATCGTTCTTATCCCTCTGTCTAAGCTCTTCTCTTTCTTCATTATACCTCCGCCTTAAGTTTTCCCTTTCGAGTATACATCTGAAAGCATCGATATTCTTTACCTTCCTGTTTTTCTCATACTCTTTTCTTATCCTCTTATACAGTGGATATCCTCCATAAGTTATGGCATTATCCACGATCTTCCTGCTCCTTATATTTATAAAGGCATTAAGATCCATGGTTTTATAATCCACGGTTTCCGGATGATACAACAATTTATATACGATATGATCCCTGACCATATCCTCCATCGGCTTGATATCTATAAAATTGTCAATATGAAGCATCAGGATATCTCTTACAATACTGTTATATCTTTTTATATTTTTGTCATGATCAAGCCTGCCCAACAATAACCTGATCCGTTCGGTCACTTCTTCCTTTCTGTCTGTAAAATAATTCGTCTCTATTCCTTTAACCAGTTCCTCTACCGACAGATTCTTAATATCGATCCTTATCTTTTCTTTTATATTGGGACAAACCTGATGTGTCATGAAACAGAGCATGCTCATATCCGTTTCCGAAATGTCACGATAATCCAGTATCAGGTTTGTATCATATTCATATGCCTGATACTGAAAAATATATATGCTCAATGCTAAAATGAATTCGCTCTGTGTAAGAAGTTTTACTATAAGTCCTTTATTATACTTAACTCCCTGTTCCAAAGCATAACGGAAAAGCTCCTTGTGAAAATCACTGAAAACACTTTCCCAAAGATCTCCGTACTTAACCTCACAATAAGCCCGAAGGACTAATGCGATATTATGAAACTCCTCTATCATAGCTTCCTCGACATAACCCTTTTCTTCTGTCCTCGGGTAGCTGTAATCGATGAAATCCATGATATCCGACTTGATCCTGTCAAGAGATCTTTTATCGGTAGGAAAATCACATATCCTTCCCTCAAAGATCAATTGCACCAGACTTCTTATCCCCCTTCTTTCTACCGCCTTATAAACAAAAGGCGATGGTACTTTCCTGGGTACCTCTTCCATATACTGCTCCTCCTGATTCAGATAGCCGTATCCCTATCCCCAAGTCATAAGGATGGGATATTTACACCAGTTACTGAATATTTGCCAAGTACGGTTCTTATCTTATCTGCACATCACCTCCGTTTTGCCGCTTAACAATGAACTGCTCCTTAAACGATTAAATGTGACGATTTTATCCAATAGTAATGCGATATGCAACAAATTAATGCGCATATCACATACAACATAACATACTGTGTTTACTATTACAAGGGATTATCGGATTTTTTTCAAAACCGGATGGGGCAGCACTGTGAAAATGTACCATAAAATCTTTCATGGTATCTACAATCTTATCTCGGTCAAGAGAATATTACTCCCTTAAGAACATAAATTTCCTCAGCGATTACTTCAATAGTAGTGGATACATCCCCGGCATTTATGTACTCTTCCGCCTTTTCTGCCATATCTGCATTATCATTTAGCAGATATCTAAGAATCATGTTTGCATCAAGCATCACTATATTTTTCTACCGCAGCACGTTCCCATGCTCCCTTTTCTTTTTCTTGTAACGAAGGATCTGCATACTGAGAAAGGATACCTCGTATCCCTTTTTTCGCCACAGTAGTAGTTGATTCAACAAATTCATCCATAACTGTTATTATGACTCGCTGATTAGGCTTTGCCAGTATCTTTTCTAACGGTCTAATTGTCATTCCGTCGTAATAACCCTGAACCGCTAACATAAGTATCACTCCTCTTAATCATAAATAAATGCAATTCCCCAAATTTATACTACATCAAATTGTCAGATTTTTCGAGGTTTCCGCCACCTGCGACGTTTCAATAAGAATACGTGATAGATCATATCAGGATAACCGACCATTCAAAACTCGTCCGTGAGAGGTTGCTGCGTGCAGGTGGCACACGTTTAGCGCCGACCGAGAAAAGTGTCATCATTGTCCACGAGAGGGCTCACGAGGTCCGGTGGACCTCGGTTTTGAGCCGACCGATGCGGGCATCAGCCCGCTGAGACTTCGAACCTCCGACCTTTCGCTTAGGAGAAAATAGCTCACTCAACAAATGTAGAAAGGGAGCGGGTTCCCATACCACACACTATAAAACTCACTCACTTACTCACTCACCCGAAGCGGCAGTTATGTCTTATCCCAAAAGTAACGTTTGCCCAAGGCGATAGTTATTATAAACTCATTGTCTATAATGTCAATTTAATATTATTATTACTATCTTATCTAATAGTAGTTTATTCTATATTTCTATATTAAACTGTTTATTCTTCGCTTTTCAATAATCTTTCCAATAACTCAACATATTCTTTAAACTGTCCTCTACCAAATTCAGTTATAGTATATGTTGTTTGTGGTTTATTATTAACAAAAGCTTTCTCTATTGTCAAATATCCTAAATCACTAAGCTTATTTAACTGGATACCCAAATTGCCATCTGTTGCAGCTGTGATTACTTTTAATTCTTTGAAACTCCTTGGTCCAGTCAATAGTGAAGATAAAACTGCCAATCTAAGCTTCGTCTGAAATGCTTCTGGTATTGTATTTATGTCCATGATTCTGTGCTCCCATCTTTAAGAATATCCCTAATGCAATCATTCCAAATATCATTACAACTCTTATAGTAATGCTGCTGACAGAAACCAAAGTACCTGAACCACCGATTGTTCCAAAAGAAACCTGTTTCATGCTTAAGAACAATACAAAAAACAATACACTATATATTGCAGTAACTACAGTAATTATTCTCTTTTGAGCGAGAATACCTGTCATAAACAGTGCAAAAATTACAGGTAGTATTTCAATTAACTCTCTACATTTCCATAATGTATTTATCCGGTCATCATTACCGCTAGGAATTAAGTACATATACAAGAATAGAAGTGCATATGAACCGATTAATACTATACCCCATATTTTTAGCATGCCATTGCTTATGTCATTACTTGAAGACTTTATCTTTCGTAAATAATAGAAGAATATGAAAGCATAACCTAATATTCTAAACCAGTAATATCCTATACCTAGCAAATGAACTGCCCCAAAACCATAGCCATATTCATTTCTGAAATAGTACATTAATTGCTCTATGATAGCAGCTATTCCATTAATTATACCTATCCAAATAAAAAAGAAGGAAATCTTTGAAAAATCTTTCTGAGTACGATCAATTACGGTTTTGATTAATGAAATGTCGTCTAGTGCGAATGATACATTTTTGTCCATAAGTTCTCTCCTTATCATACTTTATTATATAGAGTACTCTATCAAGAATTATTCTATTATATATAATTAAAAATTTCAAGTTATATTTTTGAATTATAAAAAAGGTACAGTGCAAGAAAAAGCGACTGTACCTTTGTCCTATATGGTATTAAGTTGGTTCATAGTTTCTGATTAGTCTAAAAAGTATAAATACTCTCGTCCTGCTCTACTAATAGTATTATCACCGCTAAAACAAGCATAATTATGCCAACCGTTTTCATTCTTTTATCTCCTTCCCCGAACGACTAACCTTTCTTTTACAGATATAAACACTGCCCAAACACAAAAGCCCCGCTAATGTTAGATAAACAACTCCTGCCATTTGATAAGATGTCAAAAAAAAGTTCCCTATTCGCAAAAGTCTCGGATCTGTTATTGAGGAACTGTTTAAAACCTGCACCGGCGTGAGATATCGTATCTGTGCTGCTACTCTGAACTCAGCTGGAATTGACAAGAACATATCCATCATTACCACAATACATATAACACCTGAAGCAACAGCTCCATTTTTCAAGGTGCATATAGGTAACGAATGCCAATGCCTCTCTCCTGATAATTACTTTTCAGAAACCGAAGATAAGTCTCTTGAGTCAGATCCTCTGCTGTCTCCCTGTTCAGAGTCCGGTAGTAACAGAACCGATAGATTTTGTCATACTGTTCTTCTAACTCCATGGATTTTTTCCATCCTCCAAAATATATAACGGATACAGAGCGGAAAATGTGCGGCTATATGATCACATTATACGATTTCTTCCGAAACTATTATCTCAATAATCGAGCAGGGAAAAAGTACTTCACTGCTCACATTCTGTTTCCAAATGTAGTGAACGGTCGATTTTTTACAGTAAACGGTAAAACTAAAGAAAAAACCCGCGGTCATCCGACAAATTAGACAACCACGGGCAACTCCTTAAAACCATATATTTCTGACTCTGTTTTCTTATATTTCCACTGAGTATATAAAGCGATACATCCCTTTACCCTTTCCAGTAACTGCCACGATTACCTTCATATCTTTAAGTTTTGTAAGTATATTTCTGGCGGTTC
>JAFSZZ010000139.1 GCA_017458765.1 Lachnospiraceae bacterium
CTGTCAAGCTGCTCGACATTTCCTGCTATGACCTCAATATCATTACCTATGTCGTTGGTATTACCTGCCGCATGTTCAACACTCTCAGCCTGTGATACGGCTCCCTGACTGATCTCATCAACCGCTATGGTTACCTGTCCGGATGCCTGTGAAGCCTGATCCGAGGATGATGCAAGATCCGATCCGGCAGATGACAGATCACGTGCCATCTCATTACTCCTGCTCATAATATCACGGAGTTTAGAAGTAAGCTTACCCGTAGCCTTCTGCATCTGACCGATCTCATCATTCCCAAGCAATGACTCATCGGGAAGCTCAACCGCAAGATTACCGGCCGCAAGCTCGTTAAGACTGTCGGTGGCCAATCTGACACCATTGCGGATCCCCTTGATGATAAGAACCGCAATAAAGATAAGAACTATGATAAGTACTCCGAACACTGCAGATAAGCCGATTATCTTAACCCTTATCTCATCCTGTATCGCCTTATGTTCCTCCACGGCCCACTCCTCGGTAATACCCTGAAGTTCATCTATCGCTTCCCTTGCAAGCCTGAATTCCTCAATATAAGCATTCCAGTCACCGCTTCCGGACTCAAGGTCATACAGTCCCTTCCATTTGTTAAAATCATTAATGAACTCCTCCTCTGCCGCTGCAAAGGTATGTCCGCTCTCAGACTTGAGCTGATTGAAAAGCACTTCATTCTTCTTCGCCGCTTCCATTGCAGCCTCTATATTAGCCAGCACCTGAGTGCAGTTCTTCTCATAGTCTTCAAGATTGGTTTTGAGATACTCAGGGATCGATGCCTCGGGAGCATCGGAGTATCCGTGTGAAAGATCATAATACTGAGTAGCAGCATAGACCGCCTGATAATAATCGCGATCCGCACTTACAAGGCTGTTATTGGCCGTATAAAGTATATCGTAGAATATCCCGGCCACTTCATCTTCAGTGCTGTTAAGTTCGATCCCCATTACAACACAGGATACGATAAGTGCAACAGCAAACGGTACTGTAAGGATCAAAAGCTTTATCCTTACGCTCAAGTTCTTCAAAAATCCCATACTGATCTCCTTTTCATTTTCGGCTACGCCGTTAGTGAATTTGTACATTATGATACTCTATTTGACACGTAAAATCAAGAAAATCGCCCAAATTTCTTTGCAAACAGTTACATTTTCACATTTTGTAACATTTATCATCCCGGAGCATTTACCGTTGTAATGTGGGAAAGATTTATGATACACTAAGAATGGTCATGAGACCTGAATGTATAATCTAAGAAAAGAGGTAAGGAATATGAAGAATTTTATCAAGGAATTCAAGGAATTCATCAGTAAGGGCAACGTAATGGATATGGCAGTCGGCGTTATCATCGGCGGTGCGTTCACGGCCATAGTGACATCACTGGTTGACGACATAATCATGCCTCTGATCTCACTGCTCACAGGCGGAATGGACTTTTCCGGACTCTCGATCGCCTTCGGAAGCGGCGAGGGTGCAGCTACATTTAACTACGGCGCTTTCATCACTGCCGTTATCAACTTCCTGCTCATAGCATTTGTGATCTTCTCCGTTATCAAGGCCATGAACAAGTTTAACAAGAAGAAGGACGAGACTCCGGATCCCACTACGAAGAAATGTCCTTTCTGCCAGTCCGAGATAGACATCAAGGCTACGAGATGCCCTCACTGCACATCGGAATTGAAGGATTGATCATTAAACAGGATTTATCTTAAACCGGCCGGATCTTACGATCCGGCCGTTCTTTTTTCTTCCTCTTCCTTATCCTGCTTCTTGTGGATGTTATCAATATCCTCGGTGGTACCTCCGCCGACATCATCGGGATGCCTGAATTCACCCCTTTCCACAAGTCTTAAGAATGCGTCCACTACATCGGGAGTGAGCTGGGTGCCCGAAACCTCACTTATTATGGAAACCGCCTTGTCAAAATTCATCCTCTTACGGTACGGACGGTCCGAATACATGGCATCAAAGGTATCCGCAACTCCTATTATCTGGGCCACCCGGGCGATCTCATCACCCTTAAGTCCCTTCGGATATCCCTTACCATCCGGGCGCTCGTGATGTTCACCGGCTCCTATGGCAAGTTCGGGCATGATACTGATATCCTTAAGCACGTTGAATCCGAGTGCCGAATGTGACTTGATTATGCCGAACTCCTGATCCGTAAGCTTCCCGGGCTTGTTCAATACCTCAGGAGGTACACCTATCTTGCCTATATCATGCAGGAGGGCAATGTTGTAATACTTCTCCACAGTCTCATCATCATATCCAAGTTCCCGGGCAAGCATAGCTGTGTATTCCGCAACTCTTGTGGAATGACCGCGCGTATATTTGTCCTTCATATCTATGGTCTTGGCAAAAGCCTCGATCATCTCGCGAACGAAGGTCCTGTTCTCTTCATCTTTTTTAAGGAGTGCGGCCGTACGCTTCTTAACATACTTCTGTACCAGCCAGTATATAAGGAATCCGAGAATACAGATCATGGTAATGATGAACCACGGTCTTTCGTAAAAGGCCGGCTCTTTATAGATAGGAACCGTAAGTTCCTTACTGCCCTTGCCCATGGAATCCCGAAGTTCCATAACAAACCGGTAATTGCCGCCCCTAAGATCATTGTAATCTGCCGGATAAAGATCCTTGCGATTTACAATAACCGGCTCCTTGTCAACTCCCTCCAGATAATATGCAATCAGCGGGTTCATGAGCGAATACGTAAATACGTAATCATATATTGTAAGCTTGTGGGTACTCGGTGGTAATACTATCGTGCCCTCACGGTTGGGATATATCCTTACCCCGTCGGCTGCCACGTAAGGAACCGACATTTTCACATCGTTAACATCGTCATAGGTATCCTCTATATTGACCTTTGCAACGCCTGTAGTGCCGGCTATATACAGATCACCGTCCTCTGTCAGGGCGCTGAAGGAATTGGCGGTTGCAATGCACGGAAGACCATTGTCCCTGCCAAAAAATACAGGATTCAGAGTGCCGTTTGCAAGCATTTCATCGACAGACACTACATAAACACCGTTACTGCTTAAGATCCACATCTCTCCCTTACTGTTCTCATAAAGATCAAAATTGTTGGAATAAGGGAATTCATGTATAGTGGTTATCCTATGGTCCTTATCCATATATGCTATGGAATTGCTGGTTACTATCCAGTAGATATCGCGGTACTTATCCTTCCTGATACGCATGATGACCTCGGAAGAAAGCCCCGCTTCTATACCATACCTCACTGTCTTATTATCGCTGATCGCATATATGCCGTCACCGTCCGTACCAAGCAGCATCTC
>JAFSZZ010000014.1 GCA_017458765.1 Lachnospiraceae bacterium
ACCCCGTCCACATAATCAAGTCCCTGCAGGCAGTGAGAGTGATCCCCTACTATAAGATCCGCGCCTGCCGCCGCATATTTTTTTGCAAGATCCCGTTGGCTCTGCTCCACAAGGTCGGTATTTTCGCTCCCCCAGTGAACATAGGCTATACAGAAATCACTGTTTTCCTTTGCTTCTTCAATGACCTTAACATATCTCGTCGCATCGAGAGTCCTCAGTACTCCCGGACTGTCGGCTGTGGCTTCCTTCGTATCGGGATTGGCCGTTCGCTCTATCTGGGTGGCACCGGTATATGCTATCGTCTTACCGTTTATACGGATGTATGCAGGCTTCACCGCTTCATCGATATTCCTGCCCGCACCTACAAAAGGGACCTTCGCCTCTTTTAAAATATCGATCGTGTCTATCAGTGCATCCGGTCCATGGTCATATGCATGATTATTTGCAAGCGATACTATGTCCACACCCATGTCATGCAGGATGTTCACGTTTGAGGGTTTTGCCCTGAATGCATACTGTTTGCCCGCTGTCGGAGTGCCCCTGTCACTGTAAGGGAATTCGTTGTTCGCCATGAAGATATCGGCGGCCTTGAGCCCTTCCATGACTCCCGGCAGGATACACTGTCCTATATCGCTCCCCCTGTCCCTGAAGGCACCCATATTTGAATACCCATCGTGAAAACAGATGTCCCCGACAAACACCAGTGTCGTTTCATCAGGCGATGCGGCGTGCATGGAATAGATTTTATTTTCATCATCCCATACTGCCTGTTCAACCGTTTCCGGTTCGGGCTCCGCTTCTTCCGCCACAGCTGCAACAGGTTCATCCTCGGTCTCCATGATTATTACCGGAATATCCTCTTCACTGCCGTCCGACTTCTCGATCGTGATGCCGGATGTGCCCTCTCCGTCCCTTTTATCAACTGCATTTACGGCTGTATCCACATACTCCTTTATCTGTTCACAGCCCGACAAAAAAACAGCCGCGAAACAAACGATCATCAGATTTATTATTGTCTTTTTTATCCTGCCTCTTATCATAAAGCCTCACAACCATATGCCCGCAGCACATACTGCATAATGTTACAGCAAAAAATCCTTCGACACACTTATCCAAAACAACAAAAGGGACATGCTCATGCACATCCCTTTGATTATACCATACTTCAATTCCAAAACAATGTCTTAGTACTTAGCAGTTGAAACCTTCACACCCGGGCCCATTGTAGAAGCAAGAGTTATGCTCCTTAAATACTGTCCCTTAAGTGCGCTGGGCTTAGCCTTAACGATCGCTTCCATAAGAGTATTGAAGTTCTCCTGGAGCTTCTCCTCTGAAAATGATGCCTTGCCGACCGGAACATGGATGATGTTGGTCTTGTCAAGACGATACTCGATCTTACCTGCCTTGATATCATTGACAGCCTTGGTAACATCCATCGTAACCGTGCCTGCCTTCGGGTTGGGCATAAGTCCCTTGGGACCGAGAACCTTACCGAGACGTCCTACGACGCCCATCATATCGGGAGTGGCAACAACTACGTCAAAATCAAGCCATCCTTCATTCTGGATCTTGGGTATAAGCTCATCTCCGCCTACGAAATCCGCTCCTGCAGCCTCAGCCTCCGAAAGCTTGTCACCTTTTGCAAATACAAGTACCCTTGTTACGCGGCCTGTTCCGTTGGGAAGTACGACTGCGCCACGGATCTGCTGATCCGCATGACGTCCGTCACAGCCTGTCCTTATATGGCACTCAATAGTCTCATCGAACTTAGCCGATGCTGTCTTCTTAACCAATGCAATAGCATCCGCAGGCTCATAAGCGACAGCTCTGTCAACCTGCTTGGCTGCCTCTGTATATTTCTTACCGTGTTTCATATTTACGCTTCTCCTTACTTATTTTCTCAGCACTTACCGGTCATAAGGAATCCATCGCATCGCGATCTTCTTCGCTTCGCTCCGGTCCGCGCATAACGATCATCTTCCGGATGATATGCGCCCCTTATGACAGATCCACCATTATTTCCAATCTTCAACAGTAACGCCCATGCTTCTGGCAGTTCCTGCGATCATGCTCATTGCTGCTTCCAGTGATGCCGCATTAAGATCGGGCATCTTGGTCTCAGCTATTTCCTGAAGCTTTGCCTTGGATAAAGTAGCAACCTTAGTCTTGTTGGGAACACCCGAACCGGACTTGATGTTGCATGCTTTCTTGATAAGCACTGCTGCAGGCGGAGTCTTGGTGATGAAGCTGAAGCTTCTGTCCGCGTAAACTGTGATGACAACAGGGATGATAACATCGCCCTTGTCTGCTGTCTTGGCATTAAACTGCTTCGTAAATTCAACGATATTTACGCCGTGCTGACCGAGAGCCGGTCCAACCGGAGGTGCCGGAGTTGCCTTTCCGGCAGGGATCTGCAGCTTAATATAGCCTTCTACCTTCTTTGCCATTTTTCTTTCCTCCTATATATGTGGTAGTGGCGGGAACTGTTTCCCTCCCACAGTCCAAAAGGGATAAACCCTGTGAACTTGAAATTAAAAACTATCTCTGCTTCGCTATCTCGTCGAAGCTGATCTCAACGGGTGTTTCACGGCCAAACAGTTCAACATTGATCGTAGCCATCTGCTTGCCCATATCCATCCTCTGTACAACACCGACCGTATCCTTCCATACGCCGGCCACAACCGATACGGTATCACCTTCAACAAAGTCAATATAAACATTCTCGGTCTTGATACCAAGCGGTTTCATCTCTGATTCAGGCAGCGGAACCGGCTTGCTTCCCGGTCCTACAAAGCCCGTGACGCCGCGAGTATTCCTTACTACATACCACGTCACATCATTCATTACCATATTTATGAGAACGTATCCCGGAAACATCTTCTTGGAAGAGGTCTTCCTGACACCGTTCTTTACTTCAGTCACATCCTGCATCGGAACTCTTACCTCAAGGATCTCTTCCTCAAGATGACGGTTCTCTATAGCCTTCTCGATATTCGCCTTGACCTTATTCTCATATCCCGAATAAGTATGGACAACATACCAGTTGGCCTCTGTACTGTTCGTATCAGACATGTCCTCTCTCCTTTACAGATTTATGATAAAATCAATACCATACTGAAGGCCCATATCGAGAACAGCGATCAACACGCCGACAACAAACGACACCAATACAACAGCTATCGTCTGCCTGGTCACTTCATCCCTGTTAGGCCATATGATCTTATTAAACTCAGCCTTAACGCCCTTGAACCAGCTTCCGCTCTTCTTGGCCGCACTCTCAACTGCGTTGTTATTTGTATCTCCCATGGCTTCTCCTCTATATAACATAGTCTTATTTCCGACTAAATCTGTCGGATGCCTGTGCTGTCAACAACTCATACTTCGTATTTGTTGGACGGTACCGGGCTCCTTACTTGGTTTCCTTGTGCATAGTATGTCTCTTGCAGAACCTGCAGTATTTCTTAGTCTCCATTCTGTCAGGATGTGTCTTCTTATCCTTGGTCGTATCGTAATTACGATTCTTGCACTCCGTGCAGGCAAGTGTTATCCTTGTACGCATTTTTTCCTCCTAATGTAACTGAATATTTCATGGCAGAAGCCCAATCGCTTCGCGCACTAAAAAAACGCCTTTCAGCGCTTCGCCCGTTAATATTAGCATATATGCCGCCTTGCGTCAACATTTTTTTATATGTATAATGTGATAAACACGGCACTATATATTGCGGTCTCTTATGCGTCTACCACACAATCTGCCATATGTCAAGACGGTAAAGAAAATTTCGGCAAAATTGATAAAAAAACTAAGTTATTTATTGTCACATATGTTGCATTCCGTGATGAGATGGTGTATAATGAAGTCACCATAAAGAGTAGGAAAGTGTACCCATTTTCAATTCGTCGGGTTCAAACCGGAAGGATCCGGTCATTACAGACGGAACAGTTTATAAGTCCAGCAGGATTTATATCACGTCTCCAAGCCGACGAGCTCTTATACCGGATGGTATGAGCGGGATCAAGGAAGAAAGGAGGGGCACTTATGGCAGACATAACAACATTAAATACAGTCTATAACCATTTCATGACGGCATATGCTCCTCAGGGTACGAACAGTAAGTACGATACCCATAAGAAAGATGAGCTTCGTGGCGTCTATAATTCTATCGTAAAGCTCAACAAGGAATCCCCTCTCTTCCTGATAGATAACAGTAACGAGACCAAGGAATTTGCGATCAGCCTCAAAGAAAGTGCACGATCGCTCAAGAACACCATATCGTCATTGTCGGTGGAGAACGGTGACGACTTATTATCCAAAAAGACTGTCTCAAGCAGCAATGAAGATCTGGTAAGTGCTTCCTTTATCGGTAATACCAAAAGAGGCGAAAGTCCCCCGGGAATAGAGCTTACCATCGGGCAGCTCGCTTCGGGGCAGACCAATCAGGGAAGATCGCTGCCGCCCGACGAGATGGGCCTTCCACCTGACACTTACTCTTTTGATATAAGATCAAGAGATATCGATTACGAGTTCCAGTTCAATATAAATGAAGGGGACACGAACAGAACAATTGAAGAAAAGCTGGCGAAGCTTATAACGCGCTCAAACATCGGGATACATGCTGAAACAGCCGAAGACGCAAGAGGGAATGTCTCACTTCGGTTAAAGTCAGACGACACCGGTGTTAAAGGTGACTCCGGGCTCCAGTTCATAGTAAGCGATGACAAGACCAGTAAGACAAGGGGAGCCGTCGATTATTTCGGGATCAACAATGTATCCGAAATGCCGACAAATGCCCTCTATACGATAGACGGCGAAGAAGCTTCGTCTCCGTCAAACAACATAACGATAAACAAGGCCTATGACCTTACCCTTAAGGGAACCACCGAAGAAGGCGAAAAGGTATCCATAGGGCTTAAAACGGATGTGGAATCACTGACCGACAATATCTCCAACCTGATAATGGGTTACAATGCCTTTATCCAGAATGCGGCCAAATACCTCGATTCCCAGCCTCAGTCCAAGGCACTTGTAAGGGAAATGTCCGGACTCAGTTCCGGCTTCGGAAATGAACTTGAATCCCTGGGTGTCAACTTTGATGAAAACGGCCAGATATCGCTGGATAAAAATCTGATCCAGCAGACAGCCGAAGAAGATGATTCTCTTACCAAGTTCGACAACGTCAAGAAATTCGCAAACAATATACTTAACAAGGCGAATCAGGTAGCATTGGATCCGCTGCAGTATACCAATAAGAAGATAGTCGCTTACAAGAATCCGCACGGACACAATTATGCCGCGCCATATGTGACAAGCAATTACAGCGGGATGATGTTTTCCAGCTACTGTTAAAAAAGGAAGGAGTTATCAAAACCCTTCCTTTTTTGCTGCATCAAGAGCCTTTTCCACTACCTGGTGCATGTCATAATATCTGTATTCACCCAGCCTGCCGCCGAAGATCACTTTTTCCTCACTGTCGGCCAGTTCCCTGTATTTTTCAAACAGTCTGTTATTCTTCTTATCATTCATGGGATAATACGGTTCATCGCCTTTTTTCCACTTTGCCGGATACTCCCTTGTTATTACTGTTTTTTCCTGGGTTCCGAACTCGAAATGCTTATGCTCTATTATCCTCGTGTACGGTATCTCATATTCGGTATAATTGACCACCGCATTGCCCTGGAAATTATCGGTGTCAAGGACTTCCGTTTCAAACTTAAGGCTCCTGTACTCGAGTTCACCGAACCGATAGCCGTAAAATTCATCGAGCATCCCTGTAAATACGATCCTGTCTGCACACGCTTCGTACCCGCTCCTGTCGTTAAAGAAATCCTCATTAAGACGGACCTCTGTTCCTTCAAGCATCTTCCCTATAAGCGCTGTATAACCGCCCTCGGGTATCCCCTGATATTTGTCGTTAAAATAGTTATTGTCGTATGTAAAACGGACCGGAAGGCGCCTGATTATGAATGCCGGAAGTTCATCCGCCCTTCTGCCCCACTGCTTCTCCGTATATCCCTCTACAAGCTTCTCATAGATATCACGGCCTATAAGAGTAAGAGCCTGTTCCCTGAGATTCCGGGGTTCGCTGACACCGGCCGATCTCATCTCCTCTACAGCCTCCGCCTTCTGCTCCTCGATCTTAGCTCTTGCTTCTTCGGGAGTCCTGACACCCCAGAGTGCGTGGAAGGTGTTCATGTTAAACGGCAGATTATATAGCTCGTCCTTATATCTGGCCACCGGCGAATTCGTATATCTGTTGAAATCCGCAAAGCTGTTCATATATTCCCATACCTTTCTGTTGCTCGTATGGAAAATATGTGCACCGTATTTATGTACGTTTATGCCTTCGGTATTCTCGGTATATACATTGCCGCCTATATGGGAACGCCTGTCTATCACCAGACATTTCTTACCGGCCTTGTGCGCTTCGTGTGCAAATACCGCACCGAACAGTCCTGCTCCTACTATGAGATAATCGTATTTACTCATCCAACCCCCCTCAAATTCGTCTCTTATTCCATGAACGTCCTACTTAATAAGCCCGAGCCTGTTGATCGCCGAGAACATAGCCCTCACCGATGCCCTTGTAATATTTGAACTTACACCGACACCGTAAGTAACGCTGCCGTCTTCTGCATTGAGCAGATGTATATATGCTGCCGCCTGTGCATTTGCACCGCCCGCAAGCGCATGCTCTTCATAATCAAGTACCTTGATATCAAGATCCAGGTTCTCCTTAAGTCCGCGCAGTACAGCATCTATGGGACCGTTGCCGACTGCCTCAAAGGAAGCTTCCTCGCCGTTCCTTGTATAGGTGAGCATGATATGCGTATCGAATTCCGAATCGGAAGAATCGCTCCTGTCATCAACCCTTAACTTACGGAAATGAAGCGGTTCCTTCATATCTATATAGCTTGCCTTGAACGCTGCCATGATCTCATCAGGTGATATCTCACCCTGCTTCTCCGTGATCGCCTGTATGACTTTGGCAAATTCCTTATGCATACCCTTGGGAAGCTTGAACCCGAAATACGTATCCATGATAAATGCGACTCCGCCCTTGCCGGACTGGGAATTGATTCGCACGATGGGCTCATATTCCCTTCCGATATCCGCAGGATCGATCGGAAGATACGGTACTTGCCAGATCTTGGAGTTACGCTCCTTCATAGCCCTGACGCCCTTATTGATCGCATCCTGATGCGAACCTGAAAACGCAGTAAATACAAGCTTGCCCGCATACGGATGTCTGTCATCTATCGGCATCTTAACAAGCCTCTCGTAAACTTCTATTATGTCATTTATCTTCTCAATATTAAGTTCCGGATCTATCCCCTGTGAGAACATATTATAAGCAACATTCAAAACATCTATGTTGCCTGTCCTCTCCCCGTTACCGAACAGAGTTCCTTCCACCCTGTCCGCTCCCGCAAGAAGGGCAAGCTCGGTTGCTGCGATACCGGTACCACGGTCGTTATGCGGATGAACACTTAAGATTATGCTCTCTCTGTTGTCAAAATGCTTATTCATCCATTCGATCTGATCCGCATATACATTCGGTGTGTTCATTTCCACCGTCGCGGGAAGATTGATGATAATGGGATTCTCCTTCGTCGCTCCCCATTCCTTCTGGACTGCGGCGCATATCTCATGTGAGAATTCCACTTCTGTCCCTGTAAAACTTTCGGGTGAATATTCAAGTCTTATGTTTCCGTCAAATTTTTCGGCTCTTTCCTTTACCCATCTCGTTCCGTTTACCGCTATATTGATTATCTCTTCCTTGTCCATGTTAAAGACCACATCCCTCTGAAGGACGGATGTAGAATTATAAATATGAACAATTACGTTTTTGATCCCCTGAATGGATTCAAATGTTCTCTCTATCAGTTCTTCCCTGCACTGGGTAAGCACCTGCACCCATACATCATCAGGTATCATCTTACGGTCTACCAGCTGCCTGAGGAAATCATATTCTATCTGTGATGCTGCGGGGAAACCGATCTCTATCTCCTTAAAGCCGAGTTTCAAAAGCATCTCGAAAAACTCCATCTTCTCTTCAACGATCATCGGATCGATGAGAGCCTGATTGCCATCCCTGAGATCAACGCTGCACCAAACGGGCGCTTTCTCTATTTCTTTGTCCGGCCATTCTCTCTCAGGATAATGAAGTACAGGATTTTTCTTGTATCTCTCTACATTTTTCATTGCAGTTCTCCCAAATCTCTTATTCTATAATAATTATTTATTTACTACAAAAGCCGATGAGACATCGGCTTTTGCAGTACATATTTTATTCACCAAGACCACTCTCTATTGCTTCTACAAGCGCTTTGAGCGCTTCCTGCTCGTCTTCACCCTCGCAAACAAATTCTATTTCATCTCCGCATTTTACGCACGCACCGAGAACACTTAAAACACTCTTGGCGTTCGCTGTATTCTCGCGGAAATTGAATGTTATCAGGGATTTAAACTGCATGGCTTCCTTACACAGGATACCGGCCGGTCTTAAATGTAATCCCGTGGGATTCTTAATCGTCACTTTCTGGCTGACCATCGCCACGTCCTCCGTATAATTACTGAATCATAAAGCCCAAAAGACTAAAATAAAGTATATCATGAAAAACAATCTTCCACAAGTGGCAATTACTCTGTCTGCTGTCCTCCGCCTGCATCACCCGGTGCCGCAACTATCGAAGTACCGTCTCCGCCGTTGGAAACCGCATCAGGTGTCTGGTAAAGACCCACTTCCACCATAGAGGAATTAACGACAGTTATGCCTGCAGGGACATTCCACCTGACAACGGCATCATACGATCCGTTATGGAAGCCTTCGACACCCTCATGTATTTGCCTTGGTGTCATTGACGTTGCATCGATCGATCCAAATAACTGTGCCGGATTCAAAAGTGCAAGATTCTCGGAAAGGCCCTGTACTTCTATGCGCTTGGTCCCTCCCGCATCTATCAGCGAAGCTCCGTATCCTGCAGGTATATTGTCTATCGATATATTTGTTATCGGAACATCTATAAGCGTATTCTCGAGCTTGCCGACATATGCCGTCACCGTAACCTCGCCGTTAAACTCCTCATTCGCGAGCCTGATGCCTCCGGGCAGATAATCCTGTATATTAAATGTATTAACAACATCCTCCGATGCACCCTCAACAGACACATCATCCGCAGGTATCGTTATGCTCTCGAGCGTTCTGTATGTCGAGCCGCTTCCTGCTATGAGTATGGTATCCGGCTGGATTGATACCATTCCGGTTGCCATATAGCCGTCTGCCGGAGTACCTGAGATAGCCGCAGTTACAGATATCTCTTTTGTCTCAAGGATATCCACATCAACGATTATATCCGTGACTCCCACGCTCAGCTGGGAAGTATCCACTGCATCTCCGTTACCGTCATAGAGCACAACTTTTGAAGATGCCCTGCGGTCCGAAGTGGCACCCGAAACATCAACGGTCGCTACAGCCCTTGAAAGCTTCGAAACTATGGATGCCGGACCGGATACCGATGTTATGTTCACGCTCGGGTTGTTGCTTCCGACTACATAGCCCTTTGCAGGATTGCCGACTGTCTCAACGTTTATGGACAGCTGCCTCTTCTCAAGATCCTCGACCGCCACCTTAAGATTCTTGGTAAGGGGGGTTATAGAGGATATCATATCCGAATAACGTGTGGTCCTTACATCTATGGAAACCGAATTAAGGATGGTCATCTCCTTTAAGTCTGCCGTAGCCTTAATATAATCACGGCTTATCTTCTCAAGCACGGATCTCTTGGCAGACAAAGTGACCGAGATGATATTGCTCCCGTCCAGTATCTCATATACCTTGCCCTGTGATGTTATCGCATCGGCATTAAGTATCTCAACCTCAATGCCGGTAAAAGTCCTTGAAATGACCGGATCGTCTATACTCACTACCACCAGCCACAGAATAACGGACAGGGCAACAGATATGAGTTTCAGGCCAAGATTATTTGTCAGTTTTTGTTTCATTTCTTGACCTGCCTTTCCAGAAGGAGATAAACTTCTTCTCCTCCAAAGTTTTGCTCTGAAGAACTTCTAATTTTTTACGCAGAAAATCAGCATCTATGTTCCTGAACAGTTCGCCGTTCATCGCAACCGATACCCGCCCCGTTTCTTCTGAAACTATTATCGTAAGAGAATCCGTGACTTCGGATATACCCACACCGGCACGATGTCTGGTACCAAGTTCCTTACTGAGTTCCATATTATCGGACAGCGGAAGATAACATGTGGCGGCAACTATTCTGTTTCCCTTTATTATGACCGCTCCGTCATGCAGCGGTGTATTATGCTCGAATATATTTATGAGCAGCTGACTGGACACAAGAGAATCGATCATTATACCTGTCAGTTCGTATTCGGTGAGAAGATCCTTGTTCTGCACTACAATAAGGGCACCTGTTTTGACTTTGCCCATTTCATAAGAAGCTCTTATAAGTTCATCAATCGTCTTATCGCTGAACAGTTCGCCCGTTACCCTTGCGGAATCAAACTGAATAAGTCCGGATAACATATTTGACTTGCCGAGCTGTTCAAGCGCTTTTCTCAGTTCCGGCTGGAATACGATCAGCAGTGCCGTAACGGCGATACCTGTGACGTTCTTTGCTATCCAGAGGATCGTGTTCATATCAAACACTGCCGCAATGAATACAAAGACCAATATGATAACGATACCTCTCATGAGCGACCATGCCTTGGTATTCTTGATCCATACCAGAAGATGGTACACCAGAAATGATATTATGATGATCTCAACTATGTCGGTCCACATGATCATCGGCATTGATACCCATCCTAAGTATCTGTCCGCATACGATCTTATGGCTTCACCTATCTGCTCCATATACTAAATTCCCATTAAACCCCTTATGATCATAAATAATCAAGCTCGTCGTCGTATTCTTCTTCATCGTCATCGTCATCATCGTAGCGATGATTGATGCGCTTCACATTAACGTTACGTGCTTCTACCGACATCTTCGGAATAGCTTTGACATAATAATAATATTCATCGTCTTCAAACTGCACGTTCTCGGTCCGCGAATAGTCGACATTAAATATAAAGAACTGTATGACAAAAACTATTATCGCACAGATCAGGGTGCTGAGTATAACACCGCCGACCGACATGTCCACCTCAAGTGCGGAACAGCCTATAAGGATCACAAGAATGTTCACCACAACCCCGAGACCGAGAGCGATGATCCATGAATAATCGATCGGAAGGCTCTTTATCATAAATACCGCTACCACGACAACAGCGAAAGCAATTATCATAAGGAGCATCTTATCATTTCCCAGCAATCCGTCAATTATATACTTGAAACTTCCGAGCGCCGATTCGGCATCCGTTGTTGTTGATGCGAGCTGATCGGCATTATCCTTAACGTAACTCAGCATGAAATATACAGCCGTCCCACATCCCACCGATACACAGGACATCGGAGTCCCGACAAATCCCAGAGTCAGGGGGATCACATACGGGATCCTGAGCATGAAACAGACCGGGGTCAGGATCACTGCCACTGCGTCCTTCGGTGAAAACCTGAAATACATGACGAACATGATCAGGAACAGCATCGCCACTATCGCAGCGCATTCAAGCGACAGCGAATACAGATGAAGCAGCACAAAAACCGCGATTATTATCACTATCAGATTCATGGGTAAAAAAGAGCATATCAAGGAAACGATAAGCACAATGGCACCGTTGTCAAGCTTGGACATGAAGCCAAGATCCGAATTGATTATGAGCAGAGCTGTCAGTGCTGTTAAAAACTTGAGAACAGCAACAATATAGGCTTCGAATCTTGAGAAGAAGCCCATAAGCTGTTCCCTTATAACAAGCAGAGTCGTCATTAAACTACCCTTCCTTTACCCTTTATTACTCCCAGGTATACATTTCCTCAAGCTCTCTGAGCTGGGCAATGTATTTCTTCATATGCTTCTTAGCCCTGCTGAACCTGTAGGCATAAACGCAATATGATATCAATAAATACGCAACCAAAACGACAGCATATTTCGTAGCTATACCCCTTGCGAACTCCTCGACATCCATTTTATAAAAATCTGTAAGGAAGCCTTCGAGATCATACAGGATATACATCGCCACGGCAAGCCCGAATCCCACGGTACAGTACAGTGCGGATTTAAGTACCTGAAAACTGATATAATCGCCTCTGAAAAATTCATTGACGGATATATCCCTTCTTCCGCGGCCGTTCTCGTATGCCGCCATTTTGGTCATCAGTTCTATTCGATCTTCGTTTAACATTATCGATCCTTATGATTATCTGTTATCAAGGAATCTCATCCTCGGATTCTCTCTCTCCTTCTTCTTGACAACAGGAGCATCCGGCTTCTTGATAGCCCCGTTAAGGTCATTCATAACCTGATTCTTACATTTCGCGCAAAAACGTCCGGTAGTTATGGGCTCACCGCATACTTCGCAGGTCACGCCTGCTACTGTAGCATCGGAAAATACAAGCCTCTCCTCCCTTATCCACTGCTTAACCTGCTGCTCGGACACGTCTACCTCCTCGGCAACCATGGATACTGTTGCATGAGCGGTATTTCTTACAAATTCCTTAGCCTTCTGGAACTTCTTCTCTACCTGGTCCTTGCATTCGGGACAGATCGGCGGGCCGGCAATATAATTAAAAAGTCTGCCGCAGTTTTTGCAATTACGTACATTCATTGTTAATACCTCCAAGTCCAAGAAATTAATTTTTGTTTGCTGCTCCGAGTACCGCAAAATATACATTTTCGATCCCTGCATCACGCAGGCAGGAGGCAGCCGAATTTATTGTACTCCCCGTGGTATAAATGTCATCAATCAACACGATGTTCTTTAATTTTACAACATCAGAGCCTATTTTTAAAGCCTTTTTCAAATTATTTTGTCTCTCTTGTGCTCCAAGCCTCTTCTGAACTGTCGTTTTACCGCTTCTTACAAGCACGTCATTTCTCACCGGGATCCCGAGTTTTTTACCAAGCCCATCCGCAAGCAGTCCGGCCTGATTATACCCCCTCTTCTTAAGCCTGCTCTTATGCAACGGTATCGGGATGAGCGCGTCGGGATTCAGCGAACGGATCCAGCCGCCCAGTGAGCGCTCCATACAGGCAGAGTAATGGTCCGCATACTCCCGCCGGCCGCCATATTTAAATCTGTAGATGCTCTCCTTGAGCTCATCATCATATTCAAAAACCGCCCTGCCTCTCCTGAAATCCTGCTTTTTTCCGGTACATTCATCGCACTCGGTCAACGCATCATCCTTTAGAGGACGTCCGCATTTTAAGCAATACGGCTCTTTTATTTCCTTAAACGCGCTCTCACAATCCGCACATATCAGCCTCCCCGGCACATCCACCGCATCATCACATACAGGGCATCTCCTCGGGAAAAATATATCCAGTGTTCTCTCAAAAATATCAGAAACCATTTAATCTCCTGCCTCAGCGATCGCTTTTATCTGCTCCGCAAGTCCCGTATACCTTAAATACTCATCGGTATTGTCGATCATGCTGTTAATCTGATCCATACTCCCAAGCAGCACTACACAGTCCCTGGCACGTGTAACTCCCGTATAAAGCAGATTTCTGTTGAACAAAAGTCTCGGACCGCTAAGAAGCGGTATTATCACAGCCGGATACTCGCTCCCCTGTGATTTATGGATAGTGACGGCATATGCATGCTCCAGTTCATCCAGTCCTCCGAAAGGATAGGTCACCCTGCGCATCCCGTCATATTCAACCGTCAGCGTTTCATTCAGGGTATCTATCTCGCAGATCATCCCCGTATCGCCGTTAAAAACTCCCATCCCCCTGTCTATACCGATACCGTATTTACTGGTTATTTCCCATTCAAGGCTGTAGTTGTTTTTTATCTGCATCACCTTATCTCCCTCCCGGAAGATCGCATTGCCGCTCTCATATTCCTTCTTTGAGGGAGACGGAGGGTTTAAATATCTCTGGAGCACGGGATTTAGTGCCTCGACCCCCAGGTTTCCCTTTCTCATCGGCGTCAGCACCTGAAGATCATACGGTTTCACCTTAAATTCCCGCGGCAGTTTATCGCTTATCAGCTGTACTATGTACTTGAGTATCACATCGGATCTGTCTGCTTCCAGCATGAAGAAATCCCTGTTCTTTACATTGAGATCCGGATGAACGCCTTCGTTTATCTTATGCGCATTTACGACGATATTACTCTGTTCCGACTGCCTGAATATCTTTTTGAGATAGACGACGGGAAAACACTCCGAGAGTATCACATCCTTCAGGACGGCTCCCGGGCCGACACTCGGAAGCTGGTTTATATCACCTACAAGTATGAGTCTAACTCCTACGGGGATCGCTTTTAACAGAGCATTAAAAAGCATGATGTCCACCATTGACATTTCATCTATGATAACAACATCCGCCTCTATCGGATTATCCTCATTGAACTCATAGTAAAAGTTTCTGTCAGACATATCCGTTTCACCGTCAGTCACCGTAAGATGCAGCATCCTCTGGATCGTGCTCGCCTCATATCCCGTAGTCTCGGACATCCGTTTCGCCGCACGTCCGGTAGGAGCGGCAAGGACGATATCCATGCCTTCGGTTTCAAAATATCTGATTATCATATTGATTATCGTTGTTTTACCGGTTCCCGGACCGCCTGTGATTATCGTAAGCCCGTTCTTTACAGCATTTACAACAGCTTCCTTCTGGAGATCCTCAAGCTCTGTCTTCTCATTTTTTTCAAGGACCCCTATCCTGTCTCTTATAGCTTCTTCATCATCTTCGGTCACTATATCCAGATCGACAAGCCGTCTTGCGCATCCGAGTTCCATCAGATAGACCGGTTTCTTATATACCGCTTTATCATCGCCAACGGGCTTAATGCAAAGCCTCTGTTCCATCACCGCATTCTCAAGCTGGATCCGTATCACTTCAACAGGTACTTCAAGCAGCCTTTCCGCGCGGCTCAACAACTCGTCCACCGGCAGATAGCAGTGTCCCTCACCTGACGCATCATTCAGAATATGATCAAGGGCACTCCTTATCCGGTAATCGGAATCCGTCCGGATACCCGCCTTTTTTGCGATCTCATCAGCTATCTTAAAACCGACTCCCCTGATATCATCCGCAAGCATATACGGGTTCTCATTTATAACATTAAATGTCTCATCGCCGTATTTATTATATATCTTGACAGACAATGCGTTTGATACGCCATACTGCTGCAGAAACATCATGACCCTTCGCTGTTCCTGCTTCTCGCCCACCTGCACGGCTATCTCTCTTGCCTTGCGCTCGCTTATCCCGCGCACTTCGGCAAGCCTTTCCGGTTCCTCTTCCATTATCCTGAACGTATCATCACCGAATTTTTTCACGATACGGTCTGCCAAAGCCTGTCCCACACCCTTTATGGCCCCGGACCCCAGATACCGTATCATGGAAAGGGCATCCTCAGGAGACTTTACTTCATAAGAGGAAACCTTAAACTGTTCACCGTATACCGCATGCTCGGTAAATTCCCCGGTCACTTCGACGTTTTCACCCTCATCGGCATACTTAAAGCTGCCGACGCAGGTAATATCCTCTCCCCCGGACACAAGATTGAGAACGGTATAACCGTTCTCATCATTTCTGTAGATTATATGCTCGATATAGCCTGTGATTATTTCCATGAAAATAAAATGCCTGAAATGTTTATATGCTTAAATCTGACCGGGATCCACAGTTCCCCTGTTGCGTTTCATCTGCTCGTAAAGCATCTGGGCAAGTCCGTTCTCGGACTGCTTGGCGGCACCTGCCGCATACTCGCTCATCAGCTTGTCCTCGTAGAAATCCTTAAGCGTCGCATCTGCTCCGCTCTGACTCTGGCTCTGCGGCACCATTGATTTCTTCATGTTCTTAAAGACCTGCTCGATAAAATATGCCTCAAATTCCTTGCAGACATCCATCAATTCCTTGTCACTGCCCCCGACCTTCGCGTCTGAGACGCCGGCCGGCTTTGAGGCATCAGAAGATTCCTTTAGCATCCTTGCCTTGTCAATCAGATTATTTGACGCTGCTTTCGCATTGTCGCTCACCGCATTTACAAAACCTGCGTTAATAGAACCAATATCCATACTTATCTCCGTTATATCATACTGCCGTTATGATCATCTTCTGAGTTCGTTTGCTTCCTGCATCATCGTATCCGCAGCCTGGATAGCCTTGGAATTAAACTCATATGCACGCTGTGCGATTATCAGGTTTACCATCTCATCCGCAACCTGAACGTTCGAGCCTTCCAGATATCCCTGACGTACCTGGGACTTTTCAACATTATTGTTGTTCTCCTCGTTTATCGGCATTCCCGACGCAGCCGTTACCGAATAGACGGAGTCCCCTTCCTTCTTGAGTCCGGAAGGATTCTGGAACTGATACAATCCTATCTTCATACCCGGGATGGGCTGCGGATTGTTGGCAGCATCCGGATAACACAGTTGTCCGTCCGCATCTACCGTTACCCTGTCCGCCATATACTGGTTGGCATTTATCTGTATCGGCTGTCCCGTTGCCGAAAGCACCGGGTTACCGTCAGAGTCCGTAAGCTTGAGAATATTTCCGCCCGCATCACCGAGTGCAAAAAGGAAATTACCGTTTCTGGTAAAGTGTACGTTCGTACCGTTTGCCACATTGGGATTGGGGCCTGTCTGTACCGCAAAGAGACCGTCGCCGCTTATCGCAAAGGATGTGGGATTCTCAGATGCCAGAAAAGCACCCTGAGTAAAATGGGAAGTTATCGATGCGTTCCGCACACCGAGACCGACCTGTGCACCTATAGGCTTCTGCTCTCCGTTAGCCGTAGTCGTCTTCGTCTGAAGATTCTGATACAGCAGGGATTTGAATTCATTCGTCTCGGTCTTGTAACCTGTTGTATTAACATTTGCCAGATTGTTTGCTATCGTATCAACGTTTATCTGCTGCCCGATCATTCCCGATGCAGCCGTCCACAGCGTTCTTACCATATCATAACCTCCCTTTAACTCCTATCGTTATACTTTACCCAGATCATTGACAGCAACCTGAAGCGTGGAATCATAAGCCTGGATTATCTTCTGGTTGGATTCATACGCCCTTGTGAAAGCGATAAGATCGACCATCTCCTGTACCACCTGAACATTCGCCGCCTCGAGATAGCCCGAATACACCTGCGCTTCAGCCGGAACTTCTGTCGCACCGTCTACCGGCTGGAACATTGTCTCACCGTATTTCTCAAGATAATCATAATCCTCGAAATCGGTTATCTGTATCTGGGCCTGCACAGCTCCGGTAACCGTGTTACGTATGTTTCCCTGTCTGTCTATCGAGTATTTCTGGAGCGGATCGAGAACTATGTGATTGCCCCCCTTGCTGAGGAGATAATCACCGTCCTTCGTTACCAGCTCACCCTTTGTATTTAACGTAAACGATCCGTCCCTTGTATATTTGACCGAAGTCTCGCTCTGGTTATCCCTATACTCTCTGGATCTTGAAGCCATATTCTTATAAGATTTGGAAGTAAATTCCACCGCAAAGAAACCCTTGCCCGACAGAGCCATATCGAAGGTATTTCCCGTTTCATGGAACGAACCCTGGGAGTGATCGACATAGTTCTCGCCTATCTTGACTCCCATGTTCATTACACCTTCACGTCTTGCAAAATACGGCTCCGAAGAATCCTTGATCTTATATGCAAGTACATCCTTAAATGCCTGAGAAGTGGTCCCCTCTTTCTTAAATCCCGTGGTAGCCGAGTTGGCCATATTGTTTGACAATACGTCCACCCTTCTCTGCTCGTTTACCATACCGGTGCTTGCTGTGTATAAACCTTTAAGCATGCAGTTCCTCCCCTATTGCCCCCGACTGCTAATTCAATTCTTCATCATAGCCGGCAAGCAATTCGACATATTTACCTGTTCCTATCGCCACCGCCGTCATGGGATCTTCGGCGGTCACCGTATTGATACCTGTCTTATATGCTATGAGATCTTCCAACCCTCTAAGAAGACTTCCTCCGCCGGTAAGCACGATGCCCCTGTCCGCGATATCCGCCGCAAGTTCGGGCGGTGTGCGTTCAAGCACACTGTGTATCGCTTCGACTATCTGCGCCGTTGTCTCACGCAACGCTTCTTCCGTCTCCTCGCTCGATACCTTGACTGTTCTCGGAAGACCCGTTACCAGGTTTCTTCCCCTGACTTCAAGATAATCGACCTCCGGCTGTTTGAACGCCGTTCCTATCTTGATCTTAAGTTCCTCGGCCGTTCTCTCGCCTATAAGAAGATTGTGTTTCTTTCTCATATATCTTACGATCGCCTCATCAAAATCATCTCCGGCGACCTTAACGGATGTACTTACAACGATACCGCTCAGTGATATCACCGCAATATCCGATGTACCTCCGCCTATATCAACTACCATGTTCCCGCAGGGCTTGCTTATATCTATCCCGGCTCCGATCGCTGCAGCTATGGGTTCCTCTATGATCTCGACATCCCTGGCCCCTGCCTGATATGTTGCATCCTCAACGGCCTTCTTCTCAACCTCGGTAACTCCGCTGGGTACACATACACTTATCCTCGGCTTGCGGAAGGTCTTCCTTCCTATCGCCTTACGGATAAAATAGTTCAGCATCTTCTCGGTAACCGTATAATCCGAGATAACTCCCTGCCTGAGCGGCCTTATCGCCACTATATTGCCCGGTGTCCTTCCGAGCATGAGCCTTGCTTCCTCACCTATTGCCTTTATCTTATTGGTATCCCTGTCAAGCGCTACTACCGAAGGCTCCTTGAGCACTACGCCCTTGCCGTGAATGTAAACAAGGATGCTCGCGGTTCCCAAATCTATTCCTATATCTGTATAAACCATCTGATGTTTCCCCTTTCCGGTTTAGTTGTTTACATAATAACTCCATTTTGAATGGTGCAATATATTATACTCTAAACCGAACTATTTTGAAAGGGGTTTTATCAAAAATGAAAGCACAACAACCGAGATTCCTTCTCGATCATCATGCTTCCCTGCAATCTCCATATACCCTTATCGCCAAACATCATTTCTGCGTTTACAATTATTATATCGGACAAACCGTGAAATACTTAACCCCCGGTTCCGTTATACTTTATCGCCAGCAGCGTAATGTCATCAAACTGTTCGGCTTCGCCCTTAAATTCTTCTATTCTCGCTTTTACGTTATCAATGCATTTTTCGGGTGAAGCATCCGGATCGCTGTTAAGCGCATCCACAAGCCTGTCCGTCCCGAACATCTCATCATCGATATCGGTCGCTTCGGTCACACCGTCCGTATATACCACTATGCTGTCCCCCGGCTCAAGCTTGAATGCATGTCCTTCATACCGGGTGCCCTCCATGGCGGCCAAAGGGATCGAATGCCTGTATTTAACCGGCTCGTACTTACCGTTTGCACGCTTTAACATCGGATCTTCGTGTCCCGCATTTACCGCCACACCTTCTCCTGTGGACAGAGTGATGATGGCAAGCCACGCCGTTACGAACAGTTCCATCTCATTTTTCTCACACAGTGTATTGTTCACATCGTACAGCATATCTCCGACACTTCCCGTCGAATGGACACGCAGCTTGAGCAGGAGCTTCGATACCATCATGAACAGGGCGGCAGGCACACCCTTGCCAGCCACATCGGCTATCACAACGCTTAAATGATCGTCATCTATCAGATAGAAATCATAAAAATCCCCACCGACCTCTTTGGCCGGTGTCATGGATGCATATATCTCAAATTCATGCCTGTCGGGAAAAGGCGGAAATACATTCGGGAGTATGGCCGCCTGTATCCTTCTTGCGATATACAGCTCGGTTCCTATACGCTTGCTCTCGGCCGCCATGGAGGTGATCCTGTCGATATGCTCAAGCGTGTCCTTCTCCATCTGACCGATGGCACTTGCAAGCACCTCTATCTCCGCGATCGTACTTATACCGGTAAGAGCACCCTCTTCGGCCGCGGTATTCTCCCTTGCGAATCGGGATGCCTCTTTTATCACCAGCCTTATCGGACGTACAAAATGCTGCCGCAGGAAAAAATAGGATGAAAACGAAGCAAACACAGCGATCAGTACCGTTGCTATCCCGATAATAAACATAAAACGGTGGCGCCCGTTTGACAGTTCGCTCATCGGACGCTGCACACAAAGGATCCCTCTGACTTCTCCGTTATCGTCCTTTACAGGTATCAGGGCGGTGATATGAGGTTCGTATCCCCTGAGTTCAGATGTCCTTATTATGCTTCCCCTGCTGAGATTGTTCTCGTAGATATCCCTGTAGAGTTCACGGTATTTATCATTGGTAGTCTCACGTCTGTAACCTACCGGCCACGGATCGTAGTCGCTCTTTTTATTTACGATATTGACAACGGTGGTGAACTCACCGTAATCATCCGTATCCGGCTTTATCACATAAATAAGCGTAACATTCTGCTTCTGGCACAGAAGGTCAAGCCTTTGTTTCATATCAGCGTAATCATCGCCCGATCCCGATGTTTCAATATATTCATCGATACGGTTCCCGTCAACCAGACATACCGCCGTTTCGGCAGTCCGGAATGCCGACTCCTTATATTCGCGCGTGAGTGATCTTGTGAACTCGGCATAACCCACAACACTCTGTAACGCTCCGAAAAAAAGCAGCAAAAACACAGTCCCGCATATGATGCGGAATGATAGCCGTGATGTAAATTGCCTTATCTTCTTTGATCTGAATCCTTTATCCGTCACCTGGATGTTTCCCTGAGCTTTTCTCTTTCTTTTGCACGCTTTAGTTCACGCTTTATATAATATCCGGTATATGAATCCTTATCCTTTGCCACTTCTTCGGGCGTACCTTTGGCTATCACCGTTCCGCCGCCGTCACCGCCTTCGGGACCCATATCTATAATATAATCCGCGGTCTTTATAACATCAAGATTGTGCTCTATCACAACTACCGTATTGCCGCCTTCCGCAAGCTTATGAAGTATATCGACAAGCTTGTGCACGTCCGCAAAATGAAGTCCGGTCGTAGGTTCGTCAAGAATATAGATGGTCTTACCCGTGCTCTTTCTTGAAAGCTCCGTCGCAAGCTTTATACGCTGTGCTTCTCCGCCCGAAAGTGTAGTGGATGGCTGACCCAGCTTGATATATGAAAGTCCGACATCATACAGTGTTTCGATCTTGCGTCGTATCGAAGGCAGATTTTCAAAATACGTCATGGCCTCCTCAACCGTCATATCAAGTACATCATAAATATTCTTACCCTTATATCTCACCTCGAGAGTCTCCCTGTTGTAACGTCTGCCTCCGCATACCTCGCAGGGCACATACACATCGGGAAGAAAGTGCATCTCTATCTTTATTATACCGTCTCCGGCACAGGCTTCGCAGCGGCCGCCCTTGACATTAAAAGAGAACCGTCCCTTGCTGTAACCGCGCTCCTTCGCATCCGGTGTTCCCGCGAACAGATCCCTGATCTGATCGAACACTCCCGTATAGGTGGCAGGATTTGATCTGGGTGTCCTTCCGATCGGAGACTGGTCTATATCGATGACCTTATCAAGCTTCTCGACACCTGTTATATCCTTATGCTTACCGGCTATCGTCCTGGCGCGGTTTAGCTTCCTTGCCAGTGATTTATACAGGATCTCGTTTATCAGCGAGCTCTTACCCGAGCCCGACACGCCCGTAACACAGGTGAAAACTCCGAGCGGGATATCAACATCTATATCCTTAAGATTATTCTCGGCTGCTCCCCGTATCTTAAGCCAGCCCTTTGGTTTGCGGCGCTTTGCCGGTACAGGGATGAACTTCCTTCCCGACAGATAC
>JAFSZZ010000140.1 GCA_017458765.1 Lachnospiraceae bacterium
CCGAATCAAACATGGTATAATCTTGTTACTTCATGGAATCTTGGCAATGTCAGCGACACATATCCGTGCCCGGTCGAGGTTATCAACCCGCTCTTCAGCATCTTTTCACGATACTTTGAAAACGTTCCTGCCGACATATCAAGAGCCTGCCGTATTTTCTCTACCTTCACATCGTCCTCACCCATGCACCTTATAATGCGTCTTTCATTCTGAGTAAGCGAATCCCATATTTTCCTGTAAGCAAAGTCTTCCAACATCTCATCATATTTCTCAAGAACAATTTCACAATTGTCCACACCATATTCCCAGCAAAGCATTCCCAGAGCCTGAAAGCCGAAGGCGTAGCCCTTCGTAAGCTCAGCAAGCCGAAGCGCCGTATTCTCATCAATATCAAATATCTCCTTATATTGACGGATTATTTGATTTAAGCTAAGCGATTCCAAGCGGATCTTAGGGGAACGCAAAAGAAAAGTAAGAGCCGGATCATTCTGAATGGAATATATATTATCATACAGACCGGTCATCAATAGGTATACCGGCTGATCCTGCCTGAGCCATATCTGAAACTGTGCCGCAAACTCCCTCATATCCTGATTATGCATAACTTCGTCTATTGTTATAAGAACCCTTCTGCCTTTCCTGCCTGCCGTACCAAGCAGATCGGAAATAACACTCACACTGTCTCTATAATCGGTTACACCTCCCATCCCTACACTGACACCCATTAAAGAAACATTAAAGCCCTTGTCAAGCAGCTTAGGGATATTGTTACATGTGTCATACAACCTATGCGCAAGATCATCCAGAAGATTTCTTGTTGAATTAAGGTCAACCACTATCCAGTCACCTGATGAGCGAAGCTGCTTTGTAACCGCAGTCATCAGTACTGTCTTTCCACTTCCTCTTACCCCTTCTATCATGTATATCTGTGAAAGAGGTGATGATGAACTGAAGGCACTGCAGATCATATCGGTGTTCTCATATCGTGATATATATCGTTCCGGATATTTACCAAAAGTCAAAGTAAATGGATTATTGCCTTTATCACTCATACTGTTTTAATGATCCTTTCCATTTTTCGCATTTCACCATAATGATCATGTTCGTCGCAATTCATCATAATTCATCTTAACTATATATTTTGTCGTATTTTATCATAATTCATCCAAATAATCAAGGAAAGGGATACCGTTTTATTTATACTGTAATCAGGTGAGTTTTATGGCAGAAAAACCGACAGTATATCCACATATAATAGACTTGCGGGAAGACAACGATTTAACACAATCAGAAGTTGCCGGGATATTGAATTGCTCGCAGGTGGCATACTCATACTACGAAACAGGACGTCGTGATATTCCCACGGACGTCCTTATTAAACCTGCTCGTTATTACAACTGTTCTATTGATTATCTATAACAGCAAGCCTCTGCCCCTTGAGTTCCCGTACGCCGCCAATATCCTGCTCTTTCCGCCGGCTGCTATGCACTCAATCCCATCTTCGTGTGCTATGTGCGCAAATAATTCATGTCCGGAATCGGAATCCTCGGTGACATAAGCATCGACATTATGCCGCACTTCATCAAGTCTGTCTATATGATCATATTTTGCAATCCGAATATGCTCATATCGGGATAACGTTCGCGGCTGTCATTTATCAGCACGAATACCGCAAAAGCAAACTTCTCTCCCTGACAGCCTTCGCATGTTGTTCTGCGTATCTGCCATAACAGCTTCCTCTCTTTCATAAGTGTCATGCTATTAGCTTCCTGTCAGGGTGTTTTTGTCATATTACTTGGAACGCCTTGCAACATCCTCAAACTCTTCTATTATATTCGCGCTCGGTTCGGGAGTCGCAAGAGACGTTATAACGATCAGCAAAAGACTGATAAAGAATCCGGGAACCAGTGAATACAGTCCCGTTGCGGCAGCAAGCGTCGCACCGGATACGACAGGTATGTAGTCCCACAGGATAACGACCGCAGCACCCGAGATTATGCCTGCAAGTGCACCCGGAAGGTTAGTACGCTTCCAGAACAGCGACATCAGCACGAGCGGTCCGAATGCGGCACCGAAGCCTGCCCATGCATCCGATACAAGAGCCATGATAGAGCTGTCGGGATTCCACGCGATCACGATGGCAAGAAAGGCCACTATCACGACTGTTATCCTTGACAGCTTAAGAACGCTGAGTTCGTCCGCATCCTTCTTAAATATTCCCTTATACAGATCCTCTGCAACCGCAGATGCCGTAACAAGAAGCTGAGAATCCGCAGTTGACATTATGGCTGCCAGAATAGCGCACAGGAAGATACCTGCTATGAACGGGATCCTGAAGTCCGAAATGAACATCTTCTTTATCATCTCAATGAATACGCTCTCGGATGAAACCTGACCTTCCGTACCGAGGATCACAGGAGCAAGATATGCTCTTCCCACAACACCGATGATGCATGCAAACAGCAGTGATAAAAATACCCAGCTGATCCCGACAACCTTACTCTTCTTAAGTTCCTTTTCATCCTTGATCGCCATAAAACGAACAAGTATATGAGGCATTCCGAAATATCCAAGCCCCCATGCAAGTGAAGAGATTATGGATACCGCCTTGATAGGCGCTCCGTTCTCCTGCATCAGATTCGTAAATGATACGGGATCCACGCCTGTTCTCGAAAGAACCGCCGATAAGTTGTTCCCGCCTATCATGCAATAAGCAACGATCGGTATCGCAAGCAGTGCGACGAGCATGAGCATTCCCTGGATAAAGTCGGTAGTACAAACAGCAAGAAAGCCGCCCATGAAGGTATAAACAAGTATTACGAGTGCACCTATAACAAGCGCCGTATGATAATCGATACCGAATATCGAATTAAAGAGCTTACCGCCCGAAGCTAAGGCTGAAGCCGTATATACAAGGAAGAATATAACGATGACCACGGAAGATGCACCGAGCAGGCGCTGCTTCTCATCGTGGAACCTGTTCTGGAAAAATTCGGGCAGTGTCAGAGAATTGTTCGCGCGGATCGTGTATTTTCTCAGACGCCCCGCAACGACCAGCCAGTTGAGCACCGTTCCTATGAAAAGTCCTATACCTATCCATGCCTGGCCTGTTCCCAATAAGTAAATAGAGCCCGGCAGACCCATAAGGAGCCATCCGCTCATATCCGAAGCCTGTGCCGACAGTGCCGCCACAAAACCGTTAAGGTTACGGCCTCCGAGGAAATAATCCTCCGTATTGTTGTTCTGTTTCATGCACATTGCGCCTATGATTATCATCATCAGAAGATAAACGAAGAACGCAATCAGCACAGCTACCAATGAACCGCTTGTCATATCTGTTCCCTCCCACAATGCAAGTATTGTGTCGGTAAACGATTTCGTCACCGACCTGATAAGTATAATATATCTTCACATATTACGTCAAACATTATCGTTGCCCGGGATTTCATTTTTTGTTATCCTATTCATAACTAAACTACGCTCCATATGAGGATTTCGACGAAAGCCTCATATTCCGCTCGGTATATTGTAAATTCACAACATATAGAAATAAAACAACTCGAGTAAATATTTAATAATTCTCATAAAACAGGTGATGTAAAATGTGGACAGCAGATAACTGGAAAGATTATGAAGTAATAGATACGAGTAACGGGGAAAAATTGGAACGCTGGGGAAAATATCTCCTGCTTCGGCCCGATCCTCAGGTCATATGGAATACCTCGCGCGAAGACAGGCGCTGGAAAAAGATAAACGCACATTACCACAGGAGCAGTAAGGGCGGCGGTGAATGGGAATTCTTCGACCTTCCCGAGCAGTGGACCATAAGCTACGGAAAACTTACCTTCAACCTTAAACCGTTTTCATTCAAACACACGGGATTATTTCCGGAGCAGGCGGTGAACTGGGACTGGTTCTCGGAGCTTATAAGGAATTCCGGCAGACCCGTGAAGGTACTTAATCTTTTTGCTTATACAGGCGGTGCCACGCTTGCCGCAGCAGCCGCAGGTGCATCCGTTACCCATGTTGACGCAAGCAAGGGTATGGTTACCTGGGCGAAAGAAAACGCAAGAAGTTCAGGCCTTGCGGAAGCTCCGATACGCTGGCTTGTTGATGACTGCGTCAAGTTTGTTGAACGAGAGATACGGCGAGGCAATAAATACGATGCGATAATAATGGATCCTCCTTCATACGGAAGAGGACCCGGCGGTGAAGTCTGGAAGCTCGAGGAATCTATCTTCCCCTTCATAGAAAAATGTACTCAGATCCTGTGCGACAGGCCTCTTTTTCTTCTCATAAATTCATACACGACAGGTCTGCAGCCCGCAGTTCTCTCTTATATGATAAATACCGCCATCGTTAAACGTTTCGGCGGACATGTCGAGTCAGATGAGATAGGTCTTCCCGTAACCGTTCCGGGCCTTATCCTGCCCTGCGGCGCATCCGGAAGATATACAGGGAAATAGACCGTCACGGACAGTCTTATGAAAATACATTCAGGCTCATATCACATGTACACCATATCCGATTAGCAATATAAGCTTTACTATCCACTGTACCAGGGCGATAACTATCCCGATATAGATGAAGATAAGTATCCTCCCGTCTTTCTCGCTTCCTATTCCGAAATGTTTAAGCAGAAACATCCTTATCATGAACACGCAGTAAACAATAAAGGTATATGGCACTGCCGGATGATAGAGGAAGCTTTTTAAAAGGCGGCCCTGAAAAAGAGCCAGTACCGCCCTTGTGCCGCCGCAGCCCGGACAGTATAATCCGGTGACCGTTTCAAATGCGCAGTTTGGCATAACCGAAAGCCATGAATCACCGAATATCCATATAAAGATGGCTGCGGCGAATACCGCAGCCAGCAACCATTTGCCAAGATCGTAAAAAGTCTTGTTATAAAAGCCTTTCATATATTACAAAGCTCCGAAAATCTCAGAAAAACCATCATTGGCATAAACCGCTATCGTGAATACGATCTGGAGCAGCAGGCCTACCGCACCCGTTATTATACCTGCGATCGCCAGTCCGCGTCCGTCAAGATTCTTCATGATGACCATGATACCCAGCACTATTGCAGCTGCAGACAATACGAACATGCAGCATCCGCCGCAGCAGCACAGGATCGACAGGCATCCGCAGACGAGCGATCCGATCGCAAATCCGACCTTGCCGCCCTGGTTTTCATCATATATATCGGAAGAAGAAAAGCTGCCCGCATCATAATACGAACTTCCGGTATCGGCAGTACTGTCGGATGTCTTCGTATCATCCTTCATTTCATCAAAAGCATTATCCACTGTCTCTTCCATATCGGAAGCCGCCTGTGTCACTGCCTCTTCAGCGTCGCTGACGCTGTCGTTAAGACTTCCTTCCACAGTCTCTTCAGCCGGACTGTTTCCTTCAAGGATATCCGATGCAGCGGTATCAAGACTTATTTCCGGCTTTACATCCTCTATCTCAGTCAGCTTTGCTCCGCAGGAAGAACAAAACTTATTACCTTCAGCATTATCACTTCCACATTGTGTGCATATCATATTATCATCTCCCGTAAATTATTTAACTGCGAAAAATGCGCAGCTGTTTTGTATGGCAGTTACATGATACCATAGTTCTTCCGTTCAGGTCAACACGACCGGATCATGCGGTCCCTCCTGCATCTTTGATATAAAAATCCCCCGGAGCTTCCGCATCCGGGGGGAAAATATCTCTTCTGTGGGCCGGCCTAGAATATACGTCTTACATCAAGTACGTTTCTGTAGCCTGCGTTTGAAACCTTGATACCGGTCTTGGCTGTACTTGCATGTACGATCTGTCCGCCACCGATGTAGATCCCAACGTGTCCGGAGTAACATACTATATCGCCTGCCTGCGCATTTGCGAGACCGCCAACGCTGTAACCCATACTTCTCTGTGCACCTGATGAATGCGGCAGGGATACACCGAAGTTCCTGTACACGCCACTCGTAAATCCTGAGCAGTCGGTACCGTTCGTAAGGCTCGATCCTCCATATACATAAGGATTGCCGACAAACTGCAGTGCGTAGTTCGCAACATTGGCTCCGATACCGCTTCCCGATGCGGAGTAGCTTCCGCCGCCGCCCGACTTGCCTGACGACTTACCGGACTTGCCTGACTTACCCTTGCCTGCTGCCCTGTTGGCAGCCGCGATAGCTGCCTTCCTTGCAGCCTCCTCCTTGCGAAGACGTGCTTCCTCTTCGGCCTTGCTCTCAGCCTTCGGGAATTCTGTGGATACGTTTACATATTCCTTGCTTACCCAGCCGTCACCTTCTTCTATGGATACCTTGACC